>NZ_JADYVS010000020.1:0-152071 GCF_020194055.1 Bradyrhizobium sp. NBAIM03
GCGGGGGAGAGGGTCTCTCCACACGGGACAATCCCCTAGAGGAGGAAGCCCTCACCCGCCACGCTCTGCGAGCGTGTCGACCTCTCCCGCAAGCGGGAGAGGTGCAGCGAGTGCTTGGCCAGCAGATCAATCCAAAGCCAACCGCCCTCAAATATCGATCGTCGCGCTCAGCGAATGTTCCTGAATGAAATCGCGGCGCGGCTCGACGACGTCGCCCATCAGCTTGGTGAAGATGTCGTCGGCCTCGTCGACCTCCTTGACCTTCACCTGGAGCAGCGAGCGTGCCTCGGTGTCTAGCGTCGTTTCCCAGAGCTGCTCCGGGTTCATCTCGCCGAGGCCTTTATAGCGCTGCAGGCTGATGCCCTTGCGACCCGAATCGGTCACGGCCTCGAACAGATCGACCGGGCCGTGGACCACGTGCTCGGAATCCTTGCGCCGCAGCTTGCCGGAGCGGGCGTAAACGTCCTGGAGCTTGGTCGTGTATTCGTCGAGCTTGCGCGCCTCGGCCGAGCCAAGCAGCGCATCGTCGATGACGGCGGCTTCCTTGACGCCGCGCACGGTGCGCTCGAACAGGAAGCCCTGGCCCTCGATGAATTGTCCGACCCAGCCGCGCTCGACCTCCTCGGCCTGGTTGTCCAGCCGGCTCGCGATGTATTGCGCGGCGGCCGCCGCCTTCTCGGGATCGCCGTAGATCTCCTTGTTCAGCACGCCGGTGATCGCGGCCTGCTCGACCACCTTGCGATTATAGCGGCTGTGCAGGTTGCGCAGGACGCTGCGGACTACGCGGGCGTCGTCGACCAGCGCGCGCAGATCGCGCCCGGAGCGGTCGCCGCCGGTGCCGGGGATGTACACGCAATCATCGAGGCCGGCGTCGATGAGATAGTCTTCCAGCGCCCGCTCGTCCTTCAGGTACTGCTCGGACTTGCCGCGTGAGACCTTATAGAGCGGCGGCTGGGCGATATAGAGATAGCCGCCATCGATGATGTCGCGCATCTGCCGGTAGAAGAACGTCAGCAGCAGCGTGCGGATGTGGGCGCCGTCGACGTCGGCGTCCGTCATCACGATGATCTTGTGATAGCGCAGCTTCTCGACCGAGAACTCGTCGCTGATGCCGGTGCCGAGCGCGGTGATCAGCGTGCCGATCTGCTCTGACGACAGCATCTTGTCGGGACGCACGCGCTCGACGTTCAGGATCTTGCCGCGGAGCGGCAAGACGGCCTGGAACTCGCGGTTGCGGCCCTGCTTGGCGCTGCCGCCTGCCGAGTCGCCCTCGACGATGAAGAGCTCGGACTTGGCCGGATCCTTTTCCTGGCAGTCGGCGAGCTTGCCCGGCAGCGAGGAGACCGAGAGCGGGCTCTTGCGCGTCAGCTCGCGCGCCTTTCGCGCAGCTTCACGGGCTGCCGCGGCCTGGATCACCTTGCCGACGATCATCTTGGCTTCGCTCGGGTGCTCCTCGAACCAGGCGGCAAGCGCCTCGTTAAGGACGTTCTCGACCACGGGGCGCACTTCCGAGGACACCAGCTTGTCCTTGGTTTGCGACGAAAACTTCGGATCGGGCACCTTCACCGAGAGAACGGCGGTGAGCCCTTCGCGGCAATCGTCGCCGGTCAGCGCGATCTTTTCCTTCTTGGCATTGGCCTCGGCATAGCCGTTGACCTGGCGCGTCAGCGCGCCGCGGAAGCCGGCGAGATGGGTGCCCCCGTCGCGTTGCGGGATGTTGTTGGTGAAGCACAGCACGTTCTCGTGGTAGCTGTCGTTCCACCACAAAGCGGCCTCGACGCCGATGCCGTTGGCTTCCGAGCGCACCATGATCGGCGCCGGCACCAGGGCCTTCTTGTTGCGGTCGAGATATTTGACGAACTCCTCGACGCCGCCGGAATAGAACATCTCCTCGCGCTTCTCGACCGCGTGGCGCATGTCGGAGAGCACGATGTTGACGCCGGAATTGAGGAAGGCGAGCTCGCGCAGCCGATGCTCGAGCGTGGCGAAGTCGTATTCGATGTTCTTGAAGGTCTCGGTCGAGGCCAGGAACGTCACCTCGGTGCCGCGCTTGCCCGGGGCATCGCCGACGACCTTGAGCGGTGCGACGGCATCGCCGTGAGCGAACTCGATATAGTGCTCCTTGTTGTCACGCCAGATGCGCAAGCCGAGCTTGCTCGACAGCGCGTTGACGACGGAGACGCCGACGCCGTGCAGGCCGCCGGAAACCTTGTAGGAGTTCTGGTCGAACTTACCGCCGGCGTGCAGCTGGGTCATGATGACCTCGGCCGCCGAGATGCCTTCGCCCTTGTGGATGTCGACGGGAATTCCGCGGCCGTCATCGCGCACGGTGACGGAATTATCCGCGTTGAGGATCACCTCGACGCGCGAGGCATGGCCGGCGAGCGCTTCGTCGATGGCGTTATCGACGACTTCGTAGACCATGTGGTGCAGGCCCGAGCCGTCGTCGGTGTCGCCGATATACATGCCCGGGCGCTTGCGGACGGCATCGAGTCCCTTGAGCACGCGGATCGATTCCGCGCCGTAATCGCTCGCGTTGGAGGGCTCGTTTTCGGCAGCGTGCTGCCGAGCAGGTTCTGTCATGAGAGGCCTTCGAGATGTCGCCCGAATCAGCGGCGCAAAAGGCGCTGATTTGCGGGGCTATTTGTGCCATGAAAGACCGCTTGCGCCTAGCGCAAAGTATCCTCCGGCAACCCTTTGAGTAGATAGGGTTTTTCGGCCGGTTTTCAAGGCGCCGGAGGGCCGATTCTGGGCGCCGCAAAAAGCCCGATTCGAGGGCAGTTTTTTGCCTCGAAAAGCCGTGGATTTTGCGGGGCCAGGAAGAGTGGTTTTGGGGCACCTGAAACTGATTCATCGATCGCCGTCATGCCCGGCCTTGTCCTGGCATCCACGTTCTTGGCGTCGCGGAAGACGTGGATGGCCGGGACAAGCCCGGCCATGACGATACCGCGAATCTGAAAGCGTGCAGCCTCAATACATCTGCAGCGGCAGCACGTCGCCGCTCGGGCCCACCAGAAGGCCCCAGGCCTCGCCGGCGGCAACGGTCAGGGACTCGCTACGCGCAGGGCGGCCGGGCAGGCGCAACGCGTACACGTATTTGCCGGGCGGTAGGTCGAGCATCGGGCCTTTCGGTGATTGCGGGCCGCCGGCGCCGGCTGCGATCTTCACCGTCTGCTTGTTGATCGTCAGCGCGACCTCGTTCGCTGCCATGTTTCCGAGCATGAGCCGCGCTTGTCCCGCCTTCGGCATGATCTCGGCCTTGGCCGCGGCATCGGCATTCTTCTGCGCCAGGCTGACCGTGGTCTCGCCCTTGGCGCGGCCGAGCTTGAGCACGGCGGGACCTTGCGGCGAGGTGAAGTCGATCTGCGCGCGTTCTGCGGACGCGGCTGCGCCGTCGGTCTTCTCCTGCCAGCCCAGCTTTGCAAGCTCGGCCCGGTAGAAGGCGAGGACCTCGTCGAGCGAAGCGGGGATGCGGGCCTCGAGCTCGCGGCGGAGCGGCGCTTCGCCTCCGGGTATCTTGGTGGTGGCGAGCGATTTCGACGAACGCTGCGTCGGCACCGGCAGCGGGGACTCAGGATCGGGCTTGAGCGGCTCGGCGGATTTGGCCTGAACCTCCACCTCCGCGCCGGCCGCAGCCTTGGCCGCTTCGGTCACCAGGCCCGATCCGTCGGCGCGGACATTCACCTTCGGGCCCATCTGCATCACCGTCATCGAGATCGACTTGCCGCCCTTCGAGAACGCCATCACCGCCATGTTCGGCTGGTTGATGACGGAGGGCTGCTCCTTCCAGCCCGAGCTCTTCAGCGCGGTCCGATAGAAGCTGCTGAGCGCCTTCACGCTCGACGCCGAGGAGAATTCCAGGTGGCCGTCGCCGCCTTCGAACTTCACGGCTTCGGCGTTTTCGGGCAGCGGCACCGGCGTCTTGCTGTCAGCGAGCGCGGTGAGCGGGGCGTCCGACAGGGAGGCGGCCTGCGTCTTGCTCCTAATATCATCGGCCGCAATGAGCTGCTGAGCCGTACCCAAGGCATCGCTCAGGAACCTCGCGTCGGCCTCCTTCTTCGCCTTGGCGCGAGCGGCGAGCGCGGATTCCTTCACCTGCGCGGTCAGGCTGACCATGGTGAAATCATATTTGCGGCCGAGCCGCAGCACGCCGGTTTCATCAGAGTTGGAGATCTTGATCGCCACCTCGTCGCCGGGCGCGAGCGGTGCGCTGCCATCCTCCTGCCAGCCGCGCGCGGCGAGCTCGCGCTGATAGAAGGCGCGCACGGCGGGCAGCTCGGCGATCGCGGCGGCCGAGATCTCGCGCTTGTTCGAGCTGGCGCTGCCGAGGCCCCGCGCAGATTTGGTCGGCTTCGGCCGCGGCAGGCCGGCCATGTCGTCGTCGGCCTCGAGCACCTCCGGCAGCGCGAACGGCGCGACCCGGATCTCGACATTGGTGCGGCCATCGTCGCGGCGCGTCAGGGTCAGCATCACCGGCTTCTGGTAGACGTGCGTCGCGTCGCGATCGGGGTGGTCGTAGAAGACGCGAACGCCGTTCGGAACGGCTCCGGCAAGATCGGCGTTCGGCCAGCGCGATGCCGTATCGGGGTTAAGCTTGCGCCACCCCATCGCCGCCATGTCCTTGGTAAAGAATGCTGCGGTCGCATCGAGCGCGCCGGGCGCAATGCAGCTGAGATAGGGCCGGGTCTCGTCGAACACGAGATCGATCGCGCCTTCCGGAAAGGGCACGTTCGCATAGATCCGGTTCGGCGTGTAGAACACGGCGGACTGGTCGGGTCGCCCGCGCGCCTGTGTGAAGGAAACGCGCAGCCCCTGCCGTCCCTTCTTGAAGGTCAACGCTGCGCTTCTCTCATCCAGCGGATACACATAGGGCACCCAGCCGTCGGCGCTCAGCAGCTTCCTGGTGGCGTCCGACGTGGCGGCAAGCGGGGTCGGCACGGTGTAGATCACGCGATAGGGGTCGGGACGCGAAGTGTCCTCCACCGCGCCGTCGAGCCGCGGCAGCGTATGGACGTCGACGATGCCGTCGTCTGCCGCGCCGGCGGGACGCGAGGGGATCACTATCGCGAGAATGCCGCAGGCAAGCAGCAGCCATCTTGCCGGGACTTGCGCCCCGCGCCGGATCATCGGCATCGTCAAAAAACTCCTGGATGTCGCGCGGGTCGTCATGCCCTTGTGCATTGGCGGGCTGCGGCGCCGTCGGTGCGGCCTCAGACGAGAAGTCGCGCCGGGAACCGGAGAGGTTCAACAGGCTCAGTACAGCTGCAGCGGCGGCCAGGCGTCACCGTCGCGCCCGACCGTGAGCTCCCAGGTGTCGCCGGCGGCGACGGTGAGGATGTTCGTGGTGGCGGGTTGGCCCGGGACGCCCAGCCTGTACGAATATTCGCCCGGCGCGAGGTCCAGCGCGACGGCGTTCGCGCCGGCCGGGCGCGGGATGGTCCGCTCGTTGATGGTGAGGACCGCTTCCTTGTCGCCGATATTGCTGAACACCAGCTTCGCCTGGCCGGGCTCGGGCAGCACGTTCGCCTTTGTCGCCATGTCCGCGTTCTTCTGCACCAGATGAACCGAGGTGCCGGAATCCTTGCGGTCGAGCTTCAGCGCGGCCGGCCCCAGCGGCGAGACGAAGGCGAGCCGGATGTGATCGGCATTGATCACGGCGCCATCATGCTGCTCTTGCCAGCCGAGCTTGCGAAGCTCGGTCCGGTAGAAGGCGAGCACGTCGCTGAGCCCCGCGGGCACGGTGGCCTCCAGCCTGACGCGGAGCGGCGCATCGACGCCCTGCATCAGCGTGGTGTGGATCCCTCTGTAAGTATAGCGGGTCGGTGCGGGCAGCTTGGCATCGGAATCCAGCGTGAGCGTCGTCGGAAACAGATGCGGCAGCGAGGCACCAGCGCTGGCCGCGAGCATGCACATCGCAAGCAGGGCGAAGCCGCACGCAAACAACTGCCATCGTGCCGGAGCTTGCGCCCCATGCCTCACCGCCGTCATGCTCATGCTCCAAAAATATCGCGAAGGATGTCGCGCATGTCCGAGTGCTGCGCGATGGCCGCTTCTTGCGGCCTCAAGCAGCTAGTCGCGATCTGGAACAGGCGGGTTCAATGCGGCGGCCTAACTGCGGGCCGAGACTCGTCCGCTCTCGACGTCAAACACTTCGCCCCCCGCGCCGATCTCGGCGAAGGCGGCAGGATCCGCACCGGTCAGCCACACCTGCGCGCCGAGCTTCTTCAGCTCATCGAACAGCGCCGCCCGGCGGTTCGGATCGAGATGCGCAACCACCTCGTCGAGCAGCAGCAGCGGCACGATGCCGGTCATCTCGGCGACCAGGCTCGCATGCGCCAGCACGAGGCCGATCAGCAGCGCCTTCTGCTCGCCGGTGGAGGCATCGCGCGCCGGCATGCTCTTGGGCGCGTAGATCACCTGGAGGTCGGTGAGATGCGGGCCGTCGGTGGTGCGGCCGGCGATCGCATCGCGCGGGCGGTTGTCGCGCAGGATCTGGCGGTAGCGGTCCTCGACCGAGGTCGCGGTCTCCTCGAGCAGCGCATTCTCCATCCAGCCGTCGAGCGCGATCTGAGCGGACGGAAATGCGGATGCCTGTGCGCGCGCGTTGAGCATGCCGGTGAGCCTTGCCGCGGTCTGGCCGCGCGTGGCCGCCACCGCGACGGCGAGTTCGGCCGTCTCGCGCTCGATCGCGTCGCACCAATGGTCGTCGTAATTGCGCGTCTCCAGCAGGCGGTTACGCGAGCGCAACGAGCGCTCGAGCGCGTTGATGCGGCTGGAATGCTCGCTGTCGATGGCGAGCACGAGACGGTCGAAGAAGCGCCGCCGTTCGGACGCTGCGCCCATGAACAGCCCGTCCATGGCCGGCGTCAGCCACACCATGCGGATATGATCGCCGAAGGCGCTGGCCGAGCCCACCGGCTCGCGGTCGATGCGGCAGCGCCGGCTGACCGTGGTATCCGCGCGCGGCGCATCGATGCCGGTGCCGAGCGTCGCCAGCCCCAGCGCGCCCTCGACCTGCGCCGACACCGCCCAGGAGCCGTCGCCCTGGTTGTCGGCGACATCCTCCAGCGTCGCCCGGCGCAGGCCGCGGCCCGGCGACAGGAACGAGATCGCCTCGATGCAATTGGTCTTGCCCGCCCCGTTCGGTCCGACCAGCGCCACCAGATCAGCCGCCGTCTCGAGCCCCGCCGCCCGGTAATTGCGAAAATGCGTCAGCGTCAGCCGATGAATGCGGGAGGGGGTCATGAGATCCGTTTTCCGTCATGCCCGGCCTTGTGCCGGGCATCCACGTTCTTGGCTCCGAAGACGTGGATGGCCGGGACATAGGCGGAGCAAAGCGACGCCGTCCTTTCGGACGGCTACGCCGGCCATGACGATGTAGTGACAGGTGTGGATGCCGGTAGGTCTCACACCCGCATCGGCATCAGCACGTACAGCGCGCTCTTGTCGTCGCGGTCCTGCACCAGGGTCGGCGAGCCGGGGTCGGCGAGGCGGAGCGTGGCGACGTCGCCTTCGATCTGGGCGGCGATGTCGAGCAGATAGCGGGAGTTGAAGCCGATATCGAGCGCGTCGGAGGCGTATTCGACCTCGAGCTCTTCGGTCGCGCTGCCGGAATCCGGATTGGTCACCGACAGCACCAGCTTGCCCGCCGACAGCGACAATTTGACCGCGCGGCCGCGCTCGCTCGAAATCGTCGAGACGCGGTCGACCGCGTTCTCGAAATCCTTCTTGTCGACGACGAGCTCCTTGTCGTTGTTCTGCGGAATGACGCGGCCGTAATCGGGGAAGGTGCCGTCGATCAGCTTCGAGGTCAGCACGACGTTGCCGATGGTGAAGCGGATCTTGGCCTGCGACAGCTCGATCGTCATCTCGGCCTCGGTGTCCTCGATCAGGCGCTGCACCTCGCCGACCGTCTTGCGCGGCACGATCACGCCGGGCATGCCCTCGGCGCCCTTGGGCTGCACCAGGTCGAGCTGGGCGAGGCGGTGACCGTCGGTGGCGACACCGCGCAGGGTGGCGGCCTTTGGCGTGCCGGCGGCATGCAGATAGATGCCGTTGAGGTAATAGCGCGTCTCCTCGGTCGAGATCGCGAACTGGGTGCGGTCGATCAGCCGCTTGACGTCCTTGGCGGCGAGCGAGAACGAATGCGACATGTCGCCGGCGGCCAGATCCGGGAAATCGTTCTCCGGCAGCGTCTGCAGCGTGAAGCGCGAGCGGCCGGCGCGGATGGCGAGCACGGCGCGGTCGCCGTCGGCCTCCAGCACGATCTGCGAGCCGTCCGGCAGCTTGCGCACGATGTCGTAGAACATGTGCGCCGGCACGGTGGTGGAGCCCGCGGTCGCGGTTTCCGCTGGCAGCGTCTCGGTCACTTCGAGGTCGAGGTCGGTCGCCTTCAGCGACAATTTCGCGTTCTCGGCGCGCACCAGCACGTTGCCGAGAATCGGGATCGTGTTGCGGCGCTCGACCACGCGGTGGACATGGCCCAGCGACTTCAGCAGTTGTGCGCGTTCGACCGTAACCTTCATTGCACTACTCGCCCGATCCCTTAGGAAAACACAGCGTTGAGAAGGCCGGGCGGCGGGACGCGCGCCACGGCATCGAAGACCCCGACCGGCCGGATCATTCCTGCCGATATGACCAAAGCCGTCTGGGTCGCGCAAGGTGGCGCGGATGGCCCGCAGATTCAAGGCATTGGGGCCAGTTCCCCACGATTTACCGCCCAAAACGAAGACCGCCGCCCAGGCAAGCCGGGGCGGCGGGAGCAGGGCGGGAGCCCTAGGCCTTTATTCCTGAAGCTGGCGCTTCAGCGATTCCACTTCCTCCGACAGCGCGGTGTCCTTGGAGACCAGCGCCTCGATCTTGCGCACCGCGTGCAGCACCGTGGTGTGGTCGCGTCCGCCGAAGCGGCGGCCGATCTCGGGCAGCGAGCGCAGCGTCAGCGTCTTGGCGAGATACATCGCCACCTGGCGCGGGCGCACCACGTTGGCGGTGCGGCGCGAGGACAAGAGGTCGGAGCGGCTGACATTATACTGCCGCGCCACCACGCGCTGGATGTCCTCGATCTTGATCCGCTTCGGCTCCTGCGGCCGCACCAGGTCGCGCACCTCGTGCTCGGCCATCTCCAGCGTCACCGGCCGGTTGTTGAGCTTGGAATGCGCCAGCAGCCGGTTGATCGCGCCTTCGAGGTCGCGGCCGTTATGGGTGATGGTGCGCGCCAGATAATGCAGCACCTCCTCGGGCACCTCGAACGTGGCATGATGGGCGCGGGCCGCCGCGACGCGCGACTTCAGGATGCCGTGGCGCAGCTCCTCGCCGAGCGATCCCATCTCGACCACGAGCCCGCCGGCGAGCCGCGAGCGGACGCGATCGTCGAGGCTTTCCAGATCCGACGGCGGACGGTCGGCCGCGATCACGACCTGGCGGCCGGCGTCGATCAGCGCGTTCAGCGTGTGGCAGAACTCGGCCTGGGTCGACTTGCCCTGCAGGAATTGGAGATCGTCGATGACAAGCACGTCGATGCCGCGCAGCGCTTCCTTGAAGGCCAGCGCCGTCTGCGTCTTCAGCGCGGCGACGAAGCCATACATGAATTTTTCGGCCGTGAGATACAGCACCTTGCGCTCGTTGCCGGAATTGCCGGCCCAGGTCACGGCCTGCAAGAGATGCGTCTTGCCGAGGCCGACGCCGGCATGGATGTAGAGCGGGTTGAACATCACGGGGTCGCCGCGACGTCCTTCGGCGACCTGGCGCGCGGCCGCATGGGCCAGCGTGTTGGAGCGGCCGACGACGAAGCTGGCGAAGGTCAGGCGCGGATCGAGCGGCGAGCCGCCGAGCGCGTCGTGATTGGCCGAGACCGGCGCGGTCGCGGTCGAGCGCAATTCCGGCATCGGCGCGCGGCGCGCCTCGACCGGCGCGGGCGCTTCCTTCGGCTGCGCCGAGGGGCGCACGGCGGACCGCACCGTGAGGTCGATGCGATGCACTTCCGGCATCTCGGCCTGCCAGCACGACAGCACGCGCTCGGCATAATGGGCCTGAATCCAGCTCTTCAGGAACCGCGTCGGCACCGAGAGCCGCACGCTCTCGTCCTGCACGCCTTCCAGATCCATGCGCGCAAACCAGCTTGTGTAGACGTCCTCGCCAACGCTCGAGCGCAGCCGACCCTTCACGCGTGACCAGCGATCCTGTTCCATTGTCATCGTCAGAAAACTTCTCTTGAGAGATATAGTTGCGTTTGTGAGCGCCATGCAGGGTTCCTGCCACGGTCCCTGAAGTGGCGCGACCTCGAGCGAGTCCATCGTCGGGCATGGCTCGACCGTTCGGCGCGAACGCCGCGGGTCAGATCAGCGATGTCAGAGATGGAGGGGTCGCGAGGTCAGCGCGTACTCGGCGCTCCGTCACGCGCGGGAGGCTGGAAATCCGACGGGGCTGAAACGGCATCGTTGGAAAAGGAAACGTGCTGCAATACCGCGTTGAGTCCGTAAGACATGATACCTCCCCGTCCTGCCGTGATCGCTCACGACAAGGTCCTGCGTGTCCTAAAGACAACCGCGCCGTACTCCTGTCGCGGATGCCTGCCCAAATGTACTAGTCGTCCGCTCGACTTCGCCACCTTGCGTGCCGGGGTAGCTTCGCGATGTCTCTCATATGAGCCTGGCGCGAGTAGATGCGCCTGGCGCGAGCGGGAAAGGTCCCGCTTGGAAACATTCAGACAAAGAGCTACCATTCCCACATTGCTGTGGGTTTTGCACCGACATCACTTTTTGAAGCGTCGCCTACGTGCACACCGCCGCCGATTTGCACGCTCGCCCCGTTTCCTAAACCGCGCTGGTCTGAAGATCGTGGGCGCCGCTGACTGGGTTAAGGAATACACTAAGCGGAAAGACTCGCAACGAAATTGATTCACAGTTGAGCCGTCAAAAAACTTGACCTCGGTTAACGTCGCACAGGAGTTGTTCACAGGCTGCGAAGCAAGTTTTTGAATCCGTGCACAGAATCGAGAAGGCCGCGCGTCATGTGACAATTCTCGTTCAGCGCCAAATTATTTTTATAAATTCGTCATGCGCCCGACGTGCGGGCGAATTTTCCAAATGCTTGTCCCTGCTATGTTGATAAGTGATTATCGAGCCATCGCTTTTCGAGACTCGTTTTGCAGGGTAACTCCACCGTGACACACGTTCCGGTGAATCTACGGTGTGCAGAACTCTCATCGGCCATCGATTCAATTCGCGCCCGCCTCACAGGGGTTTTTTGCAACGCAGTGAAGTTTTCTCTGTTGCAGAACATCGGCAGGTAGAATTACGGAATGAAGACTGACGCAGACGATGTAAATCATCCAAGCGAGGCGTGAGCCTCGCGTGACTGCTTGCGTGAATGTGACAGTCAACAAAAA
The DNA here is from genome assembly GCF_020194055.1 of Bradyrhizobium sp. NBAIM03. NCBI lineage: Bacteria > Pseudomonadati > Pseudomonadota > Alphaproteobacteria > Hyphomicrobiales > Nitrobacteraceae > Bradyrhizobium > Bradyrhizobium sp. NBAIM03. The sequence continues at coordinate 11,387 of NZ_JADYVS010000020.1, forward strand.
AGCCCGGCGCGAGGCCGGGCTGTTTGACGCGCTGACCGGATCGACCGATCAGACGATGTCGCCAAGATGACTTGGCAAGATCTACTTCGCGAGCTTGGCGATCTGCGCGGTGAGGCGCGAGACTTTGCGGCTGGCGTTGTTCTTGTGAATGATGTTGCGCTGGGCGGCGCGCATCAAGGCGGGCTCGGCCGTCGCGAGCGCCTTCACGGCAGCGGCGCGGTCGCCGCTCTCGATGGCTTCCTCGACGTTGCGCACGGCGCCACGCATCTGGGTGCGGCGCGACTTGTTGACGGCAGTGCGGCGGGCGATCTTGCGCGTCGCTTTCTTGGCGGAAGTGGTATTGGCCATGGTCTCAATGTCCTTTGCGGGTACCGGTCGCGTCTTGGTCGGGTAGCGCCGGCTTGCTTGACCGCGGAATCGACGCTCGGATTTAGGGTGTTCGGTTGCTGGGCCGTTCCCGGAACATGAGCGACCGCCTTGCGGCTGTCTCTGAGGCTCCAAGGTGTCTTCAAGCTCGGATGAGTCCTGAAGCCCAGGGTGCCTGCAACTGCTCAAAGAACAGCGGCGGCGGGATTGCGCCCACCGCCAGTTGGCGCCCTTATAGAGAGGGTCTTTCGCACCGTCAACGCTTTCGGGCGCCGGAAACGCCCCTTTGGCGGCCTGGATGAGTGCCGTAACGCCCTGAAGAGGTTGAATTTCTGCCGTCGCCCGGCTATTGGCTGGCATCGTTCCGAAAAGGTCGTCCGCTTCGACGGCCATCGTAGGTGAGGCATGATCCGCGGCTTTTTCCGACTGATAGGGCTGTTGCTGCTCGCCGGCGGGTTCATCTTCATGGTCTATGACGGCGCCCGCTGGGTGGCCGACCAGACCCTCAAATTCACCCGCTTCGGCCAGTTCTGGAACGATATCAATCAGGCCAGCCAATCGGCCTTCCGCACCTGGGTCGAGGCCAAGGCGCCCTGGCTCTGGACCTCGGTGATCCGCCTGGTGCTGGAGCAGCCGGTCTTCGCCGTCCTCGGCATTCTCGGCATCCTCCTGATGATCTTGTTCCGCCCGCGGAAACCGCTGATCGGCTATTCCCGGGATTGAGCCTGCAGCTGGCGCCGCGTAACAGCGCTGCCTCTTACCCTCCCCCTCCAGGGGAGGGTTGGAGCCCCACTCAACGCTTTATTAACCATAACCGGTGCATCACTGGAGCCGTCTCGTTTCGAGGATGGGTCCGGTGCCGGTTGCACGCGCGTTTCGATGGTCGAACTTGGCGTCCTTGGCAGCGTCCGCCGCGCTCGCTTTGGGCGGCTGCATGCAGACCGCAACTCCCGTCGCGATGGTGCAGCCTCGTCCCGATCTCGATGCCATGGCCTATGGCCAGCCCTATAATGCGCCGCGGCCGGTCGTCGTCGCCAATAACGGCGGTGGCGCGATCGCAGCGCTCAGCAATTCCTTTGCCGCTTCGCCCGCACCGATGCCTGTCGGCTACGCCGCGCCGATGGCGGTGCCGGTGCGCAATGGCCCCTCCTACCATCTCGACGCCGGCGACAAGCTCCGCGTCGTGGTCTACGGCCAGGAAGGTCTCACCAACAGCTATGCGATCGACGCCGGCGGCTCCATCACCATGCCGCTGATCGGCGCGGTCCCCGCTCGCGGCCGCACCACGGCGGGGCTGGCCGGCGAGATCGCCGCACGCCTGCGCAACGGCTACATCCGCGAGCCTTCGGTGGCGGTCGAGATCGAGACCTATCGTCCGTTCTTCATCCTCGGCGAGGTCCTCGCGCCCGGCCAATATCCCTACGTGCCGAATATGACGGTCGAGAGCGCGGTCGCCATCGCCGGCGGCTTCTCCCCGCGCGCCAAGCGCGACATGGTCACCGTCACGCACACCGAGAACGGCGGCGCCATGCGCGCGGTGGTGCCGCTCGGCACGCCGCTCGCGCCCGGCGACACCGTGTTCGTCGGCGAGCGTTGGTTCTAGGGCTCAAGCCCAGGCACTATCCTCCCGTCATTCCGGGGCGCGACGAAGTCGCGAGCCCGGAATCCATTCATCCACGAACGCTGACGCACGATGGATTCCGGGCTCGCGCTGCGCGCGCCCCGGAATGACAGTGGAAAGAGCCGCGCGCTACTTCGTCAAATGCTTCGCGAAGAACGCCATGCTGCGCGGCCAGGCGATGTCGGCGCTGGCCTTGTCGTAGCTGGCGCGCTCGTCGCAATGGAAACCATGCTGGGCGCCTGGATAGATGAAGACCTCCACATCCGGCCGCTTCGATTTGATGGTCTCGACGTCGGCGAGCGGAATGCCGGCATCCTTTTCGCCGAAATGCAGCTGGGTCGGCACCTTCGGCGTCTCGTCGGCGAAGCGAACGACGGCGCCGCCGTAATAGCCGATCGCGGCCTTCAGGCCGGTCAATCGCGTCGCCGCGACGAAGGCGATGCTGCCGCCTAAGCAAAAGCCGATGATGCCGACGGGCCCGACGCTCTTCACCGCATCGATCGCAGCTTGCGTGTCGCGCAGCATCGCGGCCCAGTCCGGGTTGGCCACGAACTTGCGCGCCTCCGCGATCTCGTCGGGCGAATAGCCCGACTGGAAGTTCGGCGCCGTCCGGTCGAAGATCGACGGCGCGATCGCGACATAGCCTTCCCCGGCGAGGCGGTCGCAGACCGAGCGGATGTGGTGATTGACCCCAAAGATCTCCTGGATCACCACCACCGCGCCCTTCGGCGTGCCGGCGGGATCCGCGCGATAGGCGCCGAGCTGGAAATTGTCCGAGGCCGTCAGCTTGATGTCCTGTCCCACGCGGGTTGTCCTTCTTGGTTGTCGATCCGAAATTCAGCTCTCTCCCCTCATCCTGAGGAGCGCGCACCTGCGCGCGTCTCGAAGGATGAAAGGCCGAGATGCAGCAGCCGGGCCTGCATCCTTCGAGACGCTTGCTGTGCAAGCTCCTCAGGATGAGGGGTAACACCTCACTCCCACATCCAGTTCTCGCCGTAATCCTCCTTCCATCCGGCCAGCCGGCCGTGGCGGAATTGCAGGAACAGGCGATGGCGATAGGGGATCAGGCCGCTGCCGCCGATGTTGCGCAAGGCGAGATAGATCTCGTGGCCGGGACGTCCCCGCACATATTGCAGCTTCTGCCCGAGGGCGCGCGCGGTCTGTTCGGCATCCATGCCGAAGGCGAGCGGAATGTTGTTCGACAAGGTCGTGACGAAGGGCTGGCGCGGCGGCACGGCGCCGATCGGCTCGGCCTGCGCAGAGAGCGACAGCAACATCGTGCCCGCAGCCAGCATCATCAGCTTCATCGCCTGTGTCCCTGGTCGATCGGCCTATGCAGGCAAGTTCTTCAGGAAAGGCACGACCGCGTCAACAAAAGCCTCGGGCTGATCGATGTTGACGGCGTGTCCGGCCGCGGGGATCACGACCTTTTGTGCGCCGGGGATTTTCGCGGCCATGTAGTCGGACGCGGCGAGGAACGGGGTGTCGTCGGCGCCGACCACGATCAGGCTGGGCACCTTTATCTCAGGCAACAGCTCCATCACGCGCGCATCGCGCTGGGTCAGCATGCCGCGCGCGGCGAGCGCAAGGCCCCTGGCGTTGCGATGGTTCGCGGTGGCGCGCTCGCGCGTCGCCGATTTCAGCACATCGAGGCCTTCGCGGTCGAGCCGGTCGGCCGTGGCGAGCGCTCGCGCGTTCCAGGCTTCGCGCGCATCGTCCTTCCTGAAGCCGGGGCCGGTGTCGATGATCAGTAGCGCGCGGGCCCGCTCCGGATGTGCGCGGTAGAACGCCAGCGACATGTAGCCGCCGAGCGAAAGCCCGCCGATGATGGCGCGCTTCGCGCCGACCGCATCGAGGATCGTCGCCATGTCACCGACCATGAGGTCTTCGCTATAAGCACTCGCATCGTCAGGGTAATCGGACTGGCCGTGGCCGCGCATGTCCCACAGGATCAGCGTGTGGTCCTTCGCCAGCGCGTCGATTTGCCCATGCCACATCGCCGACGTTGAGGAATAGCCGTGCGTGAGCAGCAGCGGCGGCCCGTTGCCATGAACCTCGTAGTAGATGTTGACGCCGTCGCGATTGATCTCCGGCATTGCTTCCCGCCCTTTCTTTCTCCTCGCCACGACACCGCGGCACCCTCTCCCCTTGCGGGAGAGGGTGACTTCGCTGAAAGCGAAGCCGGGTGAGGGGTCTCTATCCGCGCATGACTCTCTCAATGCGAGTGCGCGGATACAACCCCTCATCCGGCGCTTCGCGCCACCTTCTCCCACAAGGGGAGAAGGAAGAAAGCGGCGGCAGCTGCACCTTAGCTCGCCAAGTTACCTCGAAGAAACTGCCTGAATCCGTAGCACGCATGCCGGAGGCATGCGCTGTTGTGTCCAGTGGCTGCGTCGACGCCCTTGGCGCGGCGCACAACGGGCGAGTGTGGCGAGCGCTTTTTCGACTCGTTCCAAATTGCATTTGCCTCCGCGCCGGAACGCGATCATTCTCGCCGGCAAGGCTGACGCCAGCCCGGTGGGCGTCCGCCATTCAAATTGCCGCCGTAAGCGGCTTCATGCACCGGCAGGGGAAGACGCCTATGCCAACTCTCACCATCAACGGGCGGAGTCTGTCCGTGGATGCGGCGAACGACACGCCGCTCCTCTGGGCGATCCGCGAGCAATTGCAAATGACAGGCACCAAGTTCGGCTGCGGTGCCGGGCTGTGCGGTGCCTGCACCGTGCACGTCAACGGTGAAGCCGTGCGTTCGTGCCAGACCATGGTCGGTGACGTCGCCGGCAAGAAGATCACCACTATCGAAGGTCTCTCCGCCAAGGGCGATCATCCCTTGCAGAAGGCCTGGATCGCCGAGCAGGTGCCGCAATGCGGCTACTGCCAGTCCGGCCAGATCATGCAGGCGGCTTCGCTGCTCGCCAAGAATTCCAATCCGACCAAGGAAGAGGTGGTCGCCCATATGGACGGCAATCTCTGCCGCTGCATGACCTATTCGCGGATCCAGAAGGCGATCATGCGCGCCGCATCCGAGATGCGCACCGCCTCGGCCACCTCGAGCGAGCGGAGGCCCACATGAACGAGCATGTGAAGAAATTGGCACCCGAGACGACGGATCTCAGCCGCCGCTCCTTCCTCGTCGGCACCGCCGCGACCGGCCTCGTGCTCGGTTATGCCGGCGTGCCCGGCATCGAATCGGCAGCCGCCGCGCCCGCCAATTTCGAGCCGAGCGTGTGGTACGCGATCTCGCCGGACGGGCTGGTCACCGTGACCTGCGGCAAGGCGGATATGGGCCAGCACATCGCCTCCACCATGGCGCAGATCGTCTGCGAGGAGCTGGGCGCGAAATGGAGCGACATGCGCGTAGCGCTCGCCTCCAACGATCCCAAGTTCAACGATCCCGTGCTGGGCGCGCAGATCACCGGCGGCAGCTGGTCGACCATGATGAACTTCGAAGCGATGAGCCGGGCCGGCGCCGCCGGTCGCATCGCATTGACCGAAGGTGCCGCCGCCGCCATGGGCGTGCCGGCATCGGAGCTCGTGGTGCGCGATTCCATGATCGTGCATCCGAAATCGAAGAAGCAGATGTCGTTTGCCGATGTCGTGAAAAGCGGCAAGGCGACGAAAACCTTCTCGCCCGACGAGCTGAAGGCGATCAAGCTGAAATCGCCGGACCAGTACACCATGATCGGCGTCTCGGTTCCGCAGCTCGACATCCCCTCCAAGACCAACGGCACGGCCAAGTACGGCATCGACGTGATGCTGCCGGGCATGGCCTATGGCGCCCTGGTCACGCCGCCGGTGCGCTTTGGCGCCACCGTGAAATCGGTCGACGACAGCGCGGCAAAGAAGGTGCCGGGCTTCATCAAGGCCGTCACGCTCGACGACAAGACCGCAACGACGTCGGGCTGGGTCGTCGCCGTCGCCAGCACCTATGCCAACGCCAAGAAGGCGGCCCAGGCGCTGAAGATCGCCTATGACGCGGGTCCGAATGCGAAAGTGTCGAGCCAGTCGCTGCTCGACGAGGCCAAGCGGCTGCAGAAGCTGGACGATTCCGGCCAGTTCTTCGTCAAGGACGGCGATCCCAATGCAGCCTTCGGTTCGGCGGCCAAGGTGGTGGAGGCGGAATACACCACCAGCATCAACATCCATGCGCCGCTGGAGCCGATGAACGCCACCGCGGAGTTCAAGGGCGACATCCTGCACATCTATTCCGGCAACCAGTTCGCAACGCGCTCCGGCGCGATCGCGGCGGGAGCTGCCGGGATCGATCCGAAATTCGTGGTCATGCACCAGATGTGGCTGGGCGGCGGCTTCGGCCGGCGTCTCGATGCCGACATGATGATTCCGGCGGTGCAGGCGGCCAAGGCCGTCGGCAAGCCGGTGAAGGTGATCTATTCGCGCGAGAACGACATGACGATGGATTTCTCGCGTCCCCTCACCTACCAGAAGGTCAAGGCCGGCGTGGACGGCGATGGCAAGCTCATTGCGATCAGCCACGACGTGGTCTCGGCCTGGCCGACCGCGCGCTGGGGAATCCCCGATTTCCTGACGCCCTCGGTCGACAAGAAGGGCCCGCTCGATTCCTTTACGGTGAACGGGGCGGACTTCTTCTACACCGTGCCCAACCATTATGTGCGCGCGATCAAGAACGAGCTCGCGCACAACGCCACGCCCTCCGGCCAGCTTCGCTCGGTGGCGCCGGGCTGGACCTTCTGGGCGGTCGAAAGCATGATCGACGAGATCGCGGCGGCGACGGGCAAGGATCCCGCCCAGTTCCGCATCTCGTTGCTCGACGGCGCCGGCAAGAACGACGGCGGCGCGCAGCGCTTGCGCAACACGCTGCTCGCCGCGATGGGACTGTCCGGCTACGGCACCAAGCAATTGCCGAAAGGCGAGGGCATGGGCGTCGCCTGCGTCTCCTCGCAGGAGCGGGCGACCGCGAGCTGGACGGCGTGCGTGGCTCACGTCGCCGTCGCGCCGTCGGGGGAGGTGACCGTGAAGAAGCTCACGGTCGCAACCGACGTCGGCACGCAGGTGCATCCCGACAATGTCCGCGCCCAGGTCGAGGGTGCGGCGCTGTGGGGCCTGTCGCTGGCGATGTACGAGAAGGCGACGCTGAAGGACGGTGGCATCGAGCAGACCAATTTCGATGGTTACACGCCCTTGCGCATGAGCCAGACGCCCGAGGTCGCGATCGCCGTGATCGCCAATGGCGAGAAGGCCACCGGCGTCGGCGAGCCCGCGGTCACCGTGGTCGCGCCGGCCATCGGCAACGCCATCTTCAATGCCAGCGGCGCCCGCGTCCGCGCCCTGCCGATCACCGCGGAAGCCGTGAAGGCGAGCATGAAGGCGTAAGCCGCGCTGCGATGCCGAATGAGATGATCCGCCGGAGCCAACCTCCGGCGGATTTGTTTGGGGGCACCCTCACCGTCATGCCCCGCGAAGGCGGGGCATCCAGTACGCCGTGGCTTCTCGGTTTCAGCCGGACCGTCTCAGCGTACTGGGTCGCCCGGTCAAGCTGGGCGACGACAGCGGAGGGCGGTGCGATAGCGTCCCAAAATTCCCCTTATCCATCAATGCCCGTTCTACTGTGCATGGGGTTGTTTTCGCCGGTTGTGAAATTTCCCCTCTGAACCCCAATCCGTAAAATTGCGTGCAATTCCCCAAGGTTCCATTGAGCACGCCTCTTAAGGGCCAGAGAACCTGAACCAGCTTAGGCTCATCGGCCAATACGCCCGAGTTCCCGGTCCTTGTGGGGGAAGCCATGAACGCCACAGCCAAATCCGCCGCCAAACGCCGGCTCCTGCTCGCCTCCGATCGGAGCGACGGGAGCAGCGAGCTCGCCAGCATCCTGAAGGCGGTCGGCGACGTCTCCACGGTGAAGACGGACGAGATCCCCGCCCAGCCCTCGCGCGATCTCTCCGGGCTCGTGGTCGACATCAACCTGCGCTCGCCCGACAGCGTGCAGCGGGTGCGCAACAAACTGCGCGGCGATGCCTATCGTTCGATGCCGCGGCTGTTCGTGCTCGCGGACGCCCTGCATCACGGCACCATGCAGGCCTGGGCGTTAGGAGCCACCGACACCATCTCAAGGCCGCTCCAGGCCGAGGCCATCCTGCAGCGCATTCGCGCCGCCTTCCCGGACACCGCGGCCTATGACGCGACCGATCGCGGCAAGACGCTCAACCGCGGCGTCGAGGCGGCGCATGCGGTGCTGACCAAGATGTTCGAGAAGCTGCCACTCGGCGTGCCCCTGACCTTCGATGACGTCATCGCCGCCGAAAGCAAGATCCTGAAGGCGATCAAGCATTCCTCGCTGCGGGAATGGCTCACCACGGTCGGCTGTCACCATGTCGGCAGCTACCGCCATTGCCTGTTCGTCACCGGCTTCGCCGTCGCCTTCGCCCAGCATCTCGGCATGCGCGAGGACGACCAGCGCCGCCTGACCCGCGCCGCGCTGCTGCACGACGTCGGCAAGGCCTTCGTTCCGGCCTGGCTGCTCGACAAGCCCGGCAAGCTCACCGACGAGGAGATGGCTGAGGTCCGCCAGCATCCGCGCCGCGGCTATGATGCGCTCGCCGCGCAAGGCGGCTTCCCGCCGGAGATGCTGGACGTGGTGCTGCATCACCACGAATTCCTCGACGGCTCCGGCTATCCGAACGGCCTGTCGTCGAACCAGATCAGCGACATCGTGCGCCTGACGACAATCGTCGACATCTACGCCGCGCTCGTCGAGAAGCGCGCCTACCGCATGCCCTTCACCCACTCCCGCGCCTTCACGATGATGGAAGGCATGGGCGGCAAGCTCGACCAGCAGCTGCTGCAGGCGTTCCGCCCGGTCGCGCTGGGGTCGTTCTAGTCGGGATGCCGTAGTCGTAGGGTGGGTTAGCCTCGCGGCTGCGCGAAGCGCAGGCGCCAGGCGTAACCCACCATGCCTCCGCAATTGCCGAACGAAGTAGGTGGGTTACGCCTTCGGCTAACCCACCTACGAGATCACCCCACCAGCTTCCGCAGCTCCGCCTTCGCCACCTTCTCCAGCGTCGAACGCGGCATGTCGTCGACGAGCCTGATCTCGCGCGGCAGCTTGAAGTCGGCGAGGCCCTTGCGGCAGGCTTCCATCACGCGATCATGCAGATCGGGCGCAGCGCCTGCGACGCCGCCCTGCGGGATGATGAAGACCACCGGCACCTCGTCCAGCATCGGGTGCTTCTTCGCCACCACCGCGGCCTCGCGCACGCCCGGCACGAGCGCGATCACCTGCTCGATCTCGGAGGCCGCAACGTTCTCGCCGCCGACCTTCAGCATGTCCTTGGCGCGGTCGCCGAACTTGATGAAGCCGTTCTCCAATCGCTCGACGCGGTCGCCGGTGAGGAAGAAGCCGTGCTCGTCAAAACTCTCGCGCGTCGCCTTCTCGTTGTGCAGGTACTCGGCGAACAGCGACAGGCCGGGGATGCCTCTGATCGCGAGATTGCCGGTGTCGCCGACCTCCGTCGGCCGTCCGTCGTCGTCGGTGATGCGGATCTGATATTCGGGCGCGGCGCGACCGATCGACATCGGGATGTTGGGCTGATCCACCTCGCCGACGATGCCGTGGGTGATGGTCTCGGTCATGCCCCACCAGCCGATCATCTTGACGCCGAAGGCGGCAAAGGCCGGCGGCTCGTTGATGGCGGTGCCCCACAGGCGGAACTTGTGGTCTTTCGGGATATCCTGCTCGAGCAGCGCCTTCATGCAGAACGGGATGGTCGAGGTCCAGGTTGCGCCATGCTCGCGCGCGACGCCCCAGAACCGGCTGGCGGAGAAGCGCGGCTGGATCACGCAAGTGGCGCCGACCCACAGCGCCGCCAGCATGGAATAGGCCAGCGCATTGGTATGGAACAGGGGCAGGTAGGCCTGGTGCACGTCGCCGGCGTGAAGGTCCTCATGCGCGGCGTTGATCTTGGCGCCCCACAGCGCGTTGGCATGGGTCCACAGCACCGCCTTCGGCCGCGACGTCGTGCCCGAGGTGTATTGCACGCTGCATGCCGCCAGCGGATCGGTCGCGCGCCGGGGACGATCGGCACTGTCGGCGAACAGCGATTCGAAGCTGTCGCCCCGCGAGACGCCCCGCGCGGGCGCCGCCCCCGCATCGTGCGAGGTCACCGCCAGCCAGCGTATGCTGCGGCAGTTCTGCGCGACGGCTTCCGCATAGGCCGGCTGCGTGATCGCGGCGACCGCGCCGCAATGATCGGCGAAATACGCGATCTCGGCCGGCGCCGAGCGCGTGTTGGTGGTGACGGCGACGGCCCCGAGCTCGACGCAGGCGAACCAGGCCAGCATCGCCTCGATGCAATTGTCGAGATGAATGAGCACATATTGGCCCGGCTTGACACCGCGCCTGGCGAGGCCGGCCGCGAGCGCGCCGACGCGATCATGAAACTCGCCGTAGCTCCAGCGCCGCGCCGGCGCGTCGAACGGCGCCCAGATCAGGAACGGATGATCACGCCGGACCTCGGCGCGCAGCTTGAGCAGCCAGGGCACGTCGAGCCCGTCGAACGGGCCCACGATTCCAGCTGTGGTCTGTTGAACTGGCATGGCTCCTCCCGGTGCAGCCGCATCTTGCCGGCGGCTGTCTTTTGATGATTGCGTCTTCCTGCCATTGGACGACGCGGGACGCAATCGGGGGTATGCGTGAGCGCGCTCTCTCCACCGTCATTGCGAGCGCAGCGAAGCAATCCAGACTCTCTCCACGGAGGCAGTCTGGATTGCTTCGTCGCAAGCGCTCCTCGCAATGACGGCGTTCGGGGGCGCGGCGGCCCTATCAGCCACCGTCCCCGTACGACGAGATCTCGATCAAACTGCCATCGGGATCCCGGCAATAGACCGAGCGCAACGTGCCGCGGGCGCCTTGCCTCGGGCCGGGGCCTTCCTCGATCGCGACGCCATGTGCCCGCAAATGCGCCACCACCTCGTCCGGCGTGGCCGAGGTGAGAAAGCACAAATCTTCGCTGCCCACCGTGGGATGGTTCGCGGTGAACCACTCCACCTTGTCGGCATCGCGTTGCCGGACGTTGATCCTCTGGTTACCGAATGTAAGGAAAGTCCGCGGCGCTTTGCCGCCGCCGGGATCGAACATCTTGACTTCCATGCCGAGAATCTTGCCGTACCACGCAGCACTTGCCGCGACGTCGCTGACATTGATCACGAGATGATCCAGGACATGAACCTTGACCGGCATGTCTCATCCTTTCGTCGTGATGTGCCCCGCGCACTTTCCGCACGCGGCAAGCTTTGTTACAACCGCAGCGACGCGGCTTTCAAGCCATCCGACTTCAAGAACAACACTGGGAGAACCCTTGAGATGATCACTCGCCGTACCGCGCTGGGCCTGCTCGCCGCCAGTCCGCTTGCAGCCACCCCGCTGTCGAAGGCCCTTGCCGCCGATTATCCGGCCCGTCCGGTGAAATGGGTGGTGGGCTATCCGCCGGGCGGCGCCACGGACATCCTGGCACGGCTGATCGGCCAGCGCCTGTCGGAAAAGCTCGGCCAGCAATTCGTGGTCGAGAACAAGCCCGGCGCCGGGAACAACATCGCGACCGAATCGGTCATCAATGCCGAGCCCGACGGCTACACGCTGCAGCTGGTCAACCCGGCCAACTACATCAACGCCTCGCTCTACAAGAATCTCAAGTTCAACTTCGTGAACGATATCGCGCCGGTCGCCTCGTTCCAGCGCGTGCCGAACGTGATGACCGTCAACAAGGACGTGCCGGCCAAGAACGTCGCCGAGTTCATCGAGTACGTGAAGGCCAATCCCGGCAAGGTGAACATGGCCTCGTCCGGCAACGGCACCTCGGTGCATCTGTCCGGCGAGATGTTCATGGCCATGACCGGCTGCAAGATGCAGCACGTGCCCTATCGCGGCGCCGCGCCCGCGATCACCGACATGCTCGCCGGCCAGGTGCAGGTGATCTTCGACAACATGCCCTCGATCATTCAGCACATCCGCTCCGGCAGCCTGCGCGCGATCGGCGTCACCACCACGGAACGCTCGCCGCAGCTGCCCGACGTGCAGCCGATCGCCGACACCGTCAAGGGCTATGAGGCGAGCGCGTTGTTCGGCATGGGCGCGCCGAAGAACACGCCGAAGGAAATCATCGCCAAGCTCAACGCCGAGGTCAACACGGTGCTCAAGGAGCCCGACATGGCCAAGCGCCTGGTCGAGCTCGGCGGCGAGCCGCGGGTGCAGACGCCCGAGGCGTTCGGCGAGGAGATCAAGGCCGAGACCGAGAAGTGGAAGAAGGTCGTCGACTTCGCCGGCCTGAAGGTCGAGTAGAAAATTCGTTATGACGAGGAAGAGAGCCCTGCCGTTCGGCAGGGCTTTTTTCTTGGCTGCATTGCCAGCAACCCGATCACGCTCTCGTGCGGATCCGCGCCTGCGCCTTCCGGCTTGACGTTGTCGCGCTCGTGTCTATACTAAACCACATGGTTAAGTATCAGGACGAGACGCTGGACCGGACTTTTGCGGCGCTGTCAGACCCGACGCGTCGTGCCTTGCTGGCGCGCCTCGGCGAGCAGGACGGCCTGTCGGTGAGCGAGCTGGCGGCCCCGTTTGCGGTATCGCTGCCGGCGATCATGAAGCATCTCGACGTGCTCACCGATGCCGGGCTGATCGTGCGCGAGAAGACCGGGCGCACGGTCGCCTGCCGGCTGACCGCGCAGCCGATGGAGCAGGCGATGAACTGGCTCAATCGTTATGCGCAGTTCTGGTCCCACAATCTCGATCGCCTTGCCGCCTTCGTGGAGGAAGAGACATGGCCAACGCAACCGCCAACACCGCCGAACGCCCGGCAGAACGACCAAGCCTCACGCTCACGCGCCGGCTCCGCGCGCCGCCGCAAAAGGTCTACGCCGCCTGGACGCAAGCCGCGCAGCTAGCGCAATGGTTCGGGCCGCCGAACATGAAGCCGGCGACGCTTCAAGCCGAGCTCGACGTCCGCGTCGGCGGCCGGTTTCGCATCAGCTTCACGGGGGACGACGGCGAATACTTCGAGGCCGGCGGCCGCTATCGCGAGGTGGTGCTGAACGAGCTTCTGGTCTTCACCTGGGCCTGGCACTCGACGCCGGAGCGTGAGTCGCTGGTGACGATCTCGCTGAAGCCGGACGCTGCCGGCACCTTGATGATCTTCCATCACGCCCAGTTCTTCGACGAGACCGCGCGCGACAACCACCAGCGCGGCTGGAGCTCGATTTTCGACAAGCTCGATGCTTTCGTCGCCTGATCCCCAAGGAGAACGCCATGCAGCAACATCAGATCGTTTCGCGCGAGCAATGGATCGTCGCGCGCAAGGCCCTTCTGGTCCACGAGAAGGAATTGACCCAGGCTCGCGAACGGCTTGCCGACGAGCGCCGCCGGCTCCCCTGGGTCAAGGTCGACAAGGCGTACGCATTCGAAGGGGCGAACGGCATTGTGTCCCTGGGCGATCTGTTCAAGGGCCGGCCGCAGCTGATCGTGCAGCACGTGATGTTCGCACCCGATTGGGACGCGGCCTGCAAGAGCTGTTCGTTCTGGGCCGATGGGTTCGAGCGCATGGTGCCGCATTTGGCCGCGCGCGACACCGCCATGGTTGCGGTCTCGCTGGCGCCAAGCGCAAAGCTCGAAGCCTTCAAGAAGCGGATGGGCTGGACCTTCGACTGGGTTTCCTCAGGCCGCAACGACTTCAACCGCGATTACGGCGTGACGTTCTCACAGGAAGAGGTCGCGACCGGCAAGCCGATGTACAATTTCGGGACCACGCCGTTCTACGGCCCCGAACTGCCCGGCATCAGCGTGTTCTTCCGCGACGAGGCCGGCGCGATCTTCCACACTTATTCCTGCTTCGCCCGCGGCCTCGACATGATGAACGCTGCATATCAATATCTCGATCTCACCCCGCTCGGCCGTCACGAGGAAGGCCTGCCTTATCCGATGGACTGGGTGCGCCTGCGCGACCAGTACGAGCCGCAGCCGGCGAAGGCGGCGTGCTGCCACGGGTGAGGGGAGCGCTCGACGCACATCAAAGGTGTCATCGCCCGGCTAGACCGGGCGATCCAGTATTCCGAGACGGCAGTGATCAATCGAAAGGCCGCGGCGTACTGGATTCCCCGCCTTCGCGGGGAATGACAGCTACGGGTGAGGTGCAGGGTGTGCCTTGCCCCGATAGCTACCGCTTCGCCTCCGCCTGCTCCGCCGCGTTGCACGAGATCAGCATCGTGTACGGCCGGGCGTTGGTGGCGATGTCGGTGGTCTTGAGCTCGCTCTTTGGCTCGGCGGTCTGATAGGGCACGATCGAATTGTCGAGGAAATCGCGCAGCACTCCGGTCTTGATGGCGAAATTGATGTTTTCAGGGATGTTGCCGGTCGCCACCGCGATCCGCAAGGCTGGAATCTTGCCCGTGACCACGCCCACGACCTGACCCGTGTTGTCGAACAGCGGCCCGCCGCTGTTGCCAGGCTGCACGGGTGCGCTGATTTGCAGGAAGCGCGAGTCGTTGCGCATGCCGCTGAGCGAGCTCACGATGCCGGTGGTCACGCTGAAGTCCGAGGTCAGGATGCCGTGATAGGGAAAGCCGATCGCGATCACGGAATCGCCGGAGCGGATCGAGCGGTCGCGGATCCGGGCAAAATCCTTGAAGGTCGTCGTCGACGGCGCCTGCAACAGGGCGAGGTCGTTGTTGGCATCGCTCGAGACGACGCGCAGCACCATTGCGGCTTCGCCGGTGAGATTGCCCCTGACGTCGCCGACGCAGCCGTCGATCACATGATGGTTGGTGACGACGTGCCCGCTCGCGCTGACGACGAAGCCGCTGCCGCTCCTGGCTCGGGCGGGTTTTCCGCCGGCCGGCGCTGCCGTCTGCTTCTCCGCCGTCGCTGCCGGCTTGGCCGCACCCTTGGTGAAATCGCCGGCCTTGTCGAGCCCGTCTGCCTTCACCCGCGTGACGCAGTTCGCCAGCGCCGCGATCAGGGGCGCCGTCGACGTCAGCACAAATTGGAGTGGCTTGCTCCCGTTGGTCGTGATCACCATCAGGCTTGCCTTCTGGAAGGTGCGAGCGACGTTGGGGGGCAGGATGGTCGTCACCATGTTGGTGGTGCCGGCGGTCGCAAACAACCTCGCCTGCTCCTGGCCGTCGAAGATGAAGTCGATGGGCGCGGTATCGCCCTTGTTGAAGCGAAAGCTTGGGCTGGCAAAGCTCAGCAGCCAGGAGCCGGCCGCATTCTGCGCGACGAAGAGACTCACGCCGTTGGCGTAAGGTGCGGTCGCCGCGCAATGGGAGAACGCGCCCGTCTCGTCATTGCTGAATGCGCCGCCGGCCCAGTTGCCGACCTTGACCGTGCCGAACGGCCCCGCCGCGTTCGCCCCGAACACACTCACCTGCAACACGAACGCAACGACCAACGACCTCAACCACATACCCCAGCCCCCGGCAAACGCACTCGCATCCATCTTATCCGCGAGGGCAGGTGAGGCGCAACCGTCAGTTGTCCGCACCAGTCGGTTCGGCTGACCGCAACAATTCGGGCTTGCATTTACTTTGCAGTGCCATATACTTTGCGGTACAAAGTAACGGGACCGGTGTCCCGCGAAAGCCGGGGTGGAACGAGGTTTTGGCGTTGCCCATGCGCGATCTCGACAAGGCGCTGGCCGACATCGTGACGATCCGCAGCCAGATCGCGGCAGGTACCGCCTTCCGCGGTTACGGCCCGGCGACGATGGCGGCGACCGGTGCTGTTGCGCTCATCACCGCCGTCCTGCAATTCTGGCTGTTGGATGATCCCACCGGCGAGCCGCTCGTTTTCTTCATCGGCTGGTTCATCGCCGCCGCGCTGTCTGGATTGATCATCGGCATCGAGATGCGCGCCCGGTCGCGACGCCATCATTCCGGTCTCGCCGACGCGATGATCCACCAGGCGGTCGAGCAGTTCCTGCCGGCGGGCGTTGCCGGCGTTCTGCTCGCGGTGGTGATGTGGAAGTTCGCGAGCGAGACGCTGTGGCTGCTGCCGGGCCTGTGGCAGATCCTGGTGTCGCTCGGCATCTTTGCCTCGGTCCGCTCGCTGCCGCGCACGGTGGCGCTCGCCGGCGCCTGGTATTTCGTGTCCGGCTTCGCGGTCGTGGTGCTCGCGAGCCGAACCCACACGCTGTCGCCATGGACCATGGGCCTACCTTTCCTGATCGGCCAATCGCTGATGGCGGCCATTCTGCATTTCGCGTCCGGAGACAACGATGTCGAAGACTGACAGCGCGCCCTTCTCCTATGAAGGCCTCGACCGCGTGATCCACGAGAAGGCGAGGCTCGGGCTTCTGACCTCGCTGATGGCGCATCCCAAGGGGCTGGCGTTCGGCGATCTCAAGCAGCTCTGCGGCCTCACCGACGGCAATCTCAGCCGGCACCTTGCCGTGCTGCAGGAAGCCGGACTGGTCGAGGTGACCAAGGGCTACGAGGGCAATCGCCCGCACACCACCTGCCGCCTCACCAAGGCCGGCCGCCGCCGCTTCCTCGACTATCTCGCCGTGCTCGAGCGGCTGGTGCGCGACGCGGCGAAGGCCGCTGGCCGCGAAGCGCCGCCGCTCGGCCGTCTCGGCATCGCCTCGACCTGATCTCCCCTTTTTTGACCGGAGACTTTGCAATGCAAAGTGACATCACGTCCCGCAACGAGAACCTTCATGTCGGCATCATCATGGACGGCAACGGCCGATGGGCGACGCGGCGCGGCCTGTCGCGCGTGCGCGGCCACGAGGCCGGCGTCGAGACCATCCGCCGCATCGTCGAGGCCGCGCCCAAGCAGGGCATCGGCACGCTGACGCTTTACGCCTTCTCCACCGACAATTGGCGGCGGCCGAAGGCCGAGGTCGCGGCGCTGATGACCCTGCTGCGCTTCTACCTCGCGAACGAAGTGCAGAGCCTCGTCAAGAACGGCGTGCGCCTCTCCGTCATCGGCCGCCGCGATCGCCTGCCCGACGGCATCGCCGCCGCGATCGCGCGCGCCGAGGCGGCCACCGCCGATGGCCGCGCGCTGCATGTGCGCATCGCCGTCGATTATTCCGCGCGCGACGCCATCCTCAATGCCGCGGCCAAGGCGGCCGCGCTGACCAGCCTGACGCGTGAAGCCTTCTCGCAGCTCGTCACAGGCGAGGCTGGCCTTCGCGACGTCGACCTCATCATCCGCACCTCCGGCGAGAAGCGGCTGTCGGACTTCCTGCTTTGGGAAGGCGCCTATGCCGAGCTGTACTTCACCGAGCGGATGTGGCCCGAATTCGACGCGGGCGATCTTGCCGAGGCGCTCGCCGCCTTCCATGGCCGCGAGCGCCGCTTCGGCGGGCTGCAAGCCATTATGCCCGGAGAGGCGCCCTCGCTCTCGCAGGTGTGAGGCGCCTCGGCGCCCGCCGGCTCCCCCACCGATTGCCGCCCGGCACGGATCGTGCTCTAGTCTTCCGGCGTTGTGTACCCCTGCGACGGGAGCGTTCGCACCATGCGCGCAGTCCTCGATTACTGCACCGGCGGAACGGAGCGGCAGCTTGCCGCCGGCACCATCATCGTCGCCGAGGGGGGCACCTCCGGCCATCTCTACGTGCTGATGCAAGGCAGGCTCGAGGTGCTCAAGGGCGAGATGGTGGTCGCCACCGTCACCGAGCCCGGCGCGGTGTTGGGTGAGATGTCCGTGCTGCTGGGCCAGCCGCACACCGCAACGGTACGGGCCTGCTCCGACGCCATCGTCTACGAATTCGAGGATGCCGCCGCGTTCCTCGAGAGGGAGCCGGGCGTGGCGCTGCTGATCGCAAAAATGCTGGCGCAGAGGCTCAACGTCGCCAACACCTACCTCGCCGATCTGAAGCGGCAATATGCCGGCCACGGCACGCATCTGGCCATGGTCGGCGAAGTGCTCCAGAGCATGATCAACCTGCCGCCGGCTGAGGTTTCGCCCGGCTCTGATCGGCAATCCGATCCAAGAATGTGAGCCAGTCGGGCGGCGCCTCGATGGGGGCGGCGGGCCGCCGCAGCGGCGCATTCAGGTCGATCCATTGCGCCGCGCCGGCCGCCAGCCAGAACGCCTTGTCGGCATCGAGATCGAGCACGATGCAGGTCGGGGGACGGCCGGGTTGCAGGCCCGTGTTGAAGACCCAGGTCTGGCCCAGCCGGTCGAACCACGATCCATTGCTGATGAAGGGCGATTGATGCACATGGCCCGAGATCACCATCGACGGCTGGTATTGCATGATCCACTGCACCAGCTCGACGTCGCCGAAGAAGCGCTTGCCGCCCCAGCTCGTCGGTGAATCCGCCGGCGGCGCATGATGCGCCCAGATCCAGCGCTGCGGCCTGACGGCTGCGGCATCGCGCAACTGCTCGATGAGGCGTTGCTTGACCTGGGGTCCGTCCCACCATGGGCACACCGTGAACAGGGTATCGCCGACCGTCAGGCCGTCGCCGTCGCAGGCGATGCCGAGCTCGCGCACCTCCGAGATCCAGCGCGAAATCTTCTCACCTTCGGCGTTGCGCTCGTCGAGATCGTGATTGCCGGAGCAGAGGATCACGCGGGTCGTCGCGGCCAGCAGCGCGAGATACTTCTTCACCACCACGATCTGGGCGCGGAAATCCACTATCGAGCCAATGTCGAGCGCGTCGCCGGCGAAGATCACGAGGTCGAATTGCGGCGCCGCGCTGACCAGCCAGTCGAGCTGCGGCAGCGAATAGTGCAGGTCGGCCACGACCAGGCAGCGCATGGAAAATCCGACGGCCAGAGAGCAAAATGTCAGGGAATTCCAAAAACGGCATAAAGCAAGAAGCAGACCAACCCGGCCGCCCCTTTGCATCAATCCAATGAGCGACAGCATGCTGCGTCCCGTCGCAGAGCGCAAGGGGCGGCAATGCGGGGCTGGACCGGATCGCCGAATTCTGGTGTCGTGGCCTGCTCTCAACACCTGTGTTCACATGACCTCCTTCAAGACCATTCGCGCCCGCGCCGAGAAGCGCAAGGGCGGGCCCAAGGCGCTGGACAAGTTGATGCCGGCCAAGCCGGACCTCAAGCAGCTCGCCAAGCTCGGCGACGATCGTATCCTCGCCGAAATGACCAAGCGGGTGTTCTGCGCCGGCTTTGCCTGGAGCGTGATCGACTCCAAATGGGACGGCTTCGAACAGGCCTTCCTGCATTTCCAGCCCGCCAAGCTCACGTTCCAGCCCGAAGACTATTGGGAAGGCCTGCTGCGCGACGCGCGCATCGTGCGCAACGGTGCCAAGATCATGTCGGTGCGCGACAACGCCGCCTTCGTGCAGGAGATCGCGAAGGAGCACGGCAGCTTCGGCAAGTTTCTGACGAAATGGCCGTCCTCCGACGAGATCGGCCTGCTCGACCTCCTCAACAAGCGCGGCAGCCGGCTGGGCGGCAACACCGGCCAGATGCTGCTCCGCTTCGTCGGCTGGGACGGCTTCGTGACGTCGAAGGACGTCGTGGCCTGCCTGCGCGCTGCCGGTCTCGACATCGCCGAGGAGGTCAAGTCGAAGGGCGATCTCGCCAAGGTGCAGGCGCAGTTCAACGCCTGGGCCGAGGAGTCCGGCCTGCCGTACACATATCTGTCACGCATCTGCGCGCTGTCGGTCGGCGAGAACAGCAGCGAATAGCGCCTCAATCGATAGATCGTGTGCATCCTGTGGCGATCCTGTGCTGCGAACGTGGCCGATGAAACCCCGCGATCACGAAATACATTTCGCAGGAACATTTGTCCGCAGCACCTGTTCGGGACTCTGAGCCAGGCGCATAAGGGCGCAGGGAATGCTCGCTCCCGCCTGGCTCGATGAAACCGGATACAACAACGGAGCAGCTCATGAAGCTCACATCTGAACAGGTGAAGCAGACCGTCAACCAGCTCGGCGCTCAGGTGCTGCCCGACGAACATCCGGCGATGCCGCAGCTCAACAGCATGTTCGGCGAGCACACCTTCTTCGTCGACGAGATGGGCCTCAAGGTGCTCGAGCCGACGGGATCGCTCGGCAGCGACCGCGAGAGCGGCGAGGTCGTCAGCCTCGCTGATTGGGGCGATTCCGACCTGACGCGCCTGATGGCGCATGAGCCCGAACCGACCGGCGTGATCGTGGTGTTCGAGCATGTGAGGCATTGAGCAGCCCGACGGGACGTTTTGGAGACACGTGCGCCACGGCACTCCCGTGGCGCGCGGCTTTGGCGTGACTGGTGACGTGGTGATCAGCTCCGCCGTCTTGCGAACGGTCTGGTGCCGGTCGCATTATCTGCCGCGAATGCTCTGTGCGTAGCGCCACATTTCTCCGCGACAGGCCGGAAACAGCGCAACGATCGTGAGCGAAACCGCATATGAAAGGCAGAAGCAGGCTGCCAATTCCGGGATCCCTCCGATCGAACGCGCCAGCAGCCAGCGATGCAGCAGCGACACCTTCACCACGGAAGCGAGGGCTCCGGCGAGATGTGGCCCGACCACTTCCATGAGGTCTCGATGACGCACCGGGCCGCGTCGCCCAATCAGCCACCACAGGATGGGCGTGCGCACGCACTCGCTGATCGAGTATGCGCTGGCGACGCCGACTGGTCCGAACGGCAGCCCGCATATGAAAGCGAGAATCGATGTTGAGACATTGAACAGGCCCCAGCGCATGTATTCCTTGGTGCGGCCCTGGCTGAGGAAAAGCCAGTTGGCGGGGCTGTTGCTGGTCTGCAGCAGACCGGCGATGCTGAGGGCGACGAAGATCGGCGCAGCCTCGCTCCATTGGTCGCCGAGCAGGGTTTCGACCAGCGTATCGGCGGTCGCGATCATGAAGCCGACGCCAGGCAACACGAGCAGGAGCGCCGGCAGCACCGCGCGACGGAACGAATCCCGATAGCGCTCCGGCTCCTTCAGCAGGCCCGACAGCGTCGGCAGCATGATTCGCACCATCGGATTGCTGACTTGCTGAAGCGGAAACAGCAGCAACCGGTAGGCGCGGTTATACGCGCCAAGCGAGGCAGCCCCCCAGACCTTGCCGATCAACACCCCGTCGGTATTGCGGGACAGGAATTCGGCAAGATTGTAGCCGGTCACGCCGAGCCCGAAGTTCAGCATGTCGCGTGCAGCCTTGATCGAGCCGGGCCTCGACGGCAACCATCCCGAACTCAGCCACGCGCCGCTCGCGAGCACCAGACCTGATGTCAGGCTGCCGGCGAGAATGGCCCAATAGCTGTGATAGACGTACGCGACCGCGGCAGAGGTCAGTAATCCAGTCAGTGCGGCCGCGGACTCCAGGCCTGCCAGCGTCCAGAATCTCATCTGTCGCGTCAGCAACGACAAATGCTGGACGTCAGCGCCGCTGAGCAGCAACGTGACGCTCATACCGGATGTCAGTGGGGCGAGATTTGGCGCGCTGTAGAACCTGGCGACGAGCGGCGATAGCGCCACCTGTGTGGCCGCCAGTAGCGCGCCGACCGAGAGGTTCACCCAGAACAGCGCACTCAGCTCGTTGTGCGTCAACTCGTCCTTCTGCACGGTCGCGTGTCCAAGACCGAGATCCTGGAACAGCACCGCGAAGGCGAGCACCGGCGAAGCCATTGCATAAGTACCAAAGTCGACTGGCGTCAGTAGGCGCGAGAGCAGGATCACAGATCCGGTCTGCGTCGCTACACGCACGACCTGAGTGACGATCGCAGCGAGCGCACCTTTCCGTACGTTCCGGGACTGCTCGTCCTCGGACAAGCGCATGTTGAGTTGAGTCACGATCAGCTCCTCGAGCGGCGAACAACGAAAATTTCAAGCGCAGTTCGAAAGCAAGACGGTGAATCAAACGACAGTTTATCTTTTCGATTTCACGCGATTGGCGCTTCATTCATGTGCGATCAACCGGACGCCCTCATGCGCGGACCACCGCACGAGAGAGACATCGAGGCTATCGCGCGTGAGCAGCGTCGCGAAACGCCGACGACTATCCGTCAGTACGTGTCAATTGAATGGCGCGACCAAACTGCGTTCGCAAAAAGCTTTACGTCGATCGCGCTCGAACGAACAGCCAATGGAGTGCATCTTGTTCAGAGCAGCGCGTCGAAATCGAAAAAGAGGCTGGTCTGTCAGCTTCACGTCAGGCAGTGCCTCGAAGATCGACACAGAACCGCTCGCAATAGTGTCAAACCTCTAGTCTTCGCGGTTCTCTTGCAACGTGTTCTTCAACGGGAATTTCGATGACGATCTGAGTTCCCGGACTCGCCTTGCTCTCGAGCAGCAAGCGCCCGTTGAGCGATGAGGTGACGAGATTGAACGCGATGTGCAGTCCCAGACCGGCATTGCCTTTCTCGCGACTTGTCGTGACGAATGGATCGAAGATGTGCGCCTGCAGGTGGTCAGGGATTCCGACGCCTTCATCAGCGCAGACAAGGCGGACTGATCTCGGATTCGGTTGGTTTACCGTGATCACGAACCGGCCGCCTCTCTTGTCAGGATACGCATGCGCTGCAGTGTTGAGGGCGAGATTGCTGATCACCTGAGCAAGCGCTCCGGGATAGCTGTTGAGCTTGATTCCCGCCGGGCAGTGTACCTCCACGGTCAGGGCATGATGCGACAGCAATGGCCCGAGCCGGGACATCAACTCCGATAGCCAATCCCTGAGCTCGAAACTGCGCCGGTCCTCATCGGCTTGATGGACCGCGACCTGCCTGAAGCTGTGCACCATTTCGGATGCGCGGTGCAGATTTTCGAAGGTCAGGTTGAGCCCCTGCTTGAGCCGGTCAATGCCCTTGGTTAGATCGGACCGCCGGACCGATGCTCCGCCCAATGCATCACTCATCGTTTGCAGGTCATCCTGCATGGCCGTCGACGTCGTCAAGGCGAGGCCGAGCGGGGTGCTGACCTCGTGAGCGACACCTGCCACCAATTGCCCGAGCGAGGCGAGCTTTTCCGCCTGCACGAGATGCTCCTGGGTCGCGCGCAGATCGCGCAACGATTTCTCGGAGCGTTCCTTTTCCCGTTGCAGCGCCTCGGATGTCCGGAACTGCTTTCGCGCCCGGTACTCGCGCGCAGCCACCGCGTAGAGCGACAATGCGTAGGCGTTGCCGACGAGAGAATGGTTGATGAAGCTCAGGCCGGTCGGCATTGTCGACGCGAATGTCTCGGCGACCAGCAACGCCACCCACGACAGCAGGCAGAAGATCGCCAGCGAGCCGATCCGCAAGGGCAGCATGGTCGAGACGAACAGTATGATCATCATCATGCCGGGCGCGGCAAAGGTGAAGCCCGAGGGAAGCACGAGATAGATGCTCGGCAGAATGCAGCCCGGGATGACGCAATAGATGAGAAAGATCGTCTCCGCCCATGGCTTCATCCGGCGCCGCGACAGCAGCGCCGTCAGCGGGAGCAGGATGACCACGGCGGTTCCACCGCGGATTGCGAGCGTGGTCGGCACGACTTCGGGGTAGAGCACCCAATCCCAGAGCGTGTAGCTGGCATAGGTGGCGGCGCCAAGCAGCATCGCGATCTGCGTCCATCCGAGACTGCCCCGGACATATTGGTCGACAAACCGGCGTTCCTCGATGCGGTCTTCGAAGCGCAGTCCGAGGCGTATCAATAAGGCAAGCATCCAAACTCAATCGCGAAAAGTCATGTCTGGTGTATCTACGACAGGTTTGGCGCCGCGTCGCGGATAAAGATGCCGCGTTCACCGAAGGGGCCTCAAGCCGCGTTCAGATGCCCAGCGTCAGCTGCGGCTCCGACTCGCCGGCGGCGTGGAGCGACGACAGCGAGACCCCGAGCAGCCTGACGCGCTTGGGCAGCGGCATCTCGGCTTCGAGCAGGCCGCAGGCCAACCGCTCCAGATCGTCGCGTCCGGCAACGGCCGCCGCGACGGATCGGCTGCGCGTAATGATCTCGAAATCGGCGAACTTGATCTTCAGGGTGACGGTGCGGCCGCGATTGCCCGTCGCCTCGCAATGCCGCCAGACCTTGTCGACGAGCGGCCTTAGCTCGGCCGCAAGCGCGTCGAACGCATCGAGATCGGTCGAGAACGTGTTCTCCGCGCCGACGGATTTGCGGATCCGGTCGGCGCGGACCGGCCGCTCGTCGACGCCGCGCGATATCCAATAATAATACGCGCCTGACTTGCCGAAATTCGCGTTCATGAACTCCAGCGATTGGTTGCGGATGTCCCGGCCGGTGAACAGGCCGAGCGCGTTCATCTTCGCAGCTGTCGCCGGACCGATGCCGTGGAATTTGCCGACCGGCAGCGGCTCGACGAAGGCCGGCCCCATCTCCGGCGAGATCACGAACTGGCCGTTGGGCTTGCGATGATCGGACGCGAGCTTGGCCAGGAACTTGTTGTAGGAGATACCCGCCGACGCGGTGAGGCCGGTCTCCGCCTTGATCTTCGCGCGGATCTCGAGCGCGATGTCCCGCGCCAGCGGGATGCCTTGCAGGTTCTCCGTCACGTCGAGATAGGCTTCGTCGAGCGACAGCGGCTCGATGACGGGCGTGTGCTCGGCAAAGATGTCGCGGATTTGTCTGGAGATCGCCTTGTAGACCTCGAAGCGCGGCCTGACGAAGATCAGGTCGGGACATTGCCGCTTCGCCGTCACCGACGGCATGGCCGAGCGAACGCCGAACTTGCGAGCCTCGTAGCTCGCAGCCGCAACGACGCCGCGTTCCGCGGAGCCGCCGACCGCGACCGGCTTGCCGCGCAGCTCCGGATTGTCACGCTGCTCCACAGAGGCATAGAACGCATCCATGTCGATATGGATGATCTTGCGGACAGGCGAGGGCTCGCCGGTCGTCGGGTCGGATTCGCTCATGGAAAGATGATACAATCGCGTGGGGAGATGCGCGAGCTGAGGGATGCTTCCGTCGATCCGGCGGCTGAATTGAGCTGCACAATCGCGGCAGGGTCAAAAGCTATCTCAGGCTCGTGACGAGAGGCGCTCGTCAGTTCCGTTCAGTCGAGATGGCTTCGGCTCGGCCGCGATCGTTTGGGAGAGGCAGAGGCTCCTACTTGCCACGGATGAACTCAAGGAGCTGGCTTGAGGCTCCGTCGCCAACGCGCTGCGCACCTGCGACCGTGAGGTGATTGACGTCCCAATAGAGCCAGAGGCCGTCCATGGCGGTCGGACACTCGGCTTCTCCGCACAAATAGCGTTCTGGATAGAGCAGAAAGACCTGGTTCGGGTAGCGGCTCCGGATCTCCTCGAGCATGGCGTGGAATTCGCGATTGTCGGCCTGCACGCGATCAAGGGGCACGGCAGGACAGGGCTTGCTTGGTGCGTGCCAGAGGGGTCCCGGTGCGAAGCGGGACATCGGGCTGCGGCAGCCCGGCTCGACTCCGGGCGCTATGATCAGGATGCGCCGTCCGCTGCCGCCGAGCTCATGGATCGTGTTCTCGATGCCGGCCCGCCAGACCTGCAGGGCCGGTGCATTGACCTCCGGCGCGAGCTCGTTGCGGAGCGCATTGCCGTAAGTCATCCAGGATTGGCTGAGCACGATTGGAGCCTGGTTCTGCCTGATCGCGGCGAGGTAGGTATCGCGCTGGCGTTTGCAGTCCTGCGAGCCGTCGAACGCTGTTCGCACCAGCCCGACGAGCAACGGACAACCTTCGGCCGTATAGGCCTCTCCCCGGACGGCGGCGCGCTTTGCCGCCGGGTCCAGCGCTGCGACATAATGCTCGGCGAAGGAGTCGCCGAGCACTTGCACGCCAACGGGGTCGCTCAATGAACCGAAGGCACATTTCGATTGTGCGCTCTTGGCGCACGGCCAGAAGCCGAATCGCTGCAGATCGGCGACCTCGCGGGCCTGTGCCGGGAGCCGCCATGGCCAGCCATCTTGGCGGTTGGCCACAAATGCAACAATCGCGAGCGCGACGATCGTCGCGGCGGCGGGGCCGGCGACTCGCAGCAGTGACGAGCGACCCGCGCGATAAGGCTGTTCGATCAGCCGATACATCAGCGCAGCCAGCGCCATCGCGAGGGCGACGATCAGCACTTTCACCGCAACCGACTTGGCGTCATCGCCCAGGATGTAGTTTGCGTAGACGATCAGGGGCCAGTGCACGAGGTAGAGCGAGTAGGACACCAGCCCGATCCCCGCACTCAGCGGATTGGTCAGGACAGGCGAAAGGACGTGACGCTCACCCGCCAAGATCACGCAGGCTGCACCCAGGCATGGGATGAGGGCCGTCGCGCCAGGGAAGGAGGTCGCACTGTCGAAGCTGACGACCGCGTAAGCGATCAAGGCGGATCCGGCGGCAGCCAACAGCGAGCGCGCTCCGGCCGGGAAGGTCAGCCTCTGCTCAGCAAAGATGACCAGCGCTCCGATCGCAAATTCGAAGGCGCGACAGGTCGGCAGGTAGAAAGCACCCGAGCTGTCGGTTGCGAGTGTCGCTTGCGCGACGCCGAGCGAAAGAATTGCGATGCCAAGAATGAGCAAAGGCAGTGCGCGACCGAGCAATCGGCGCCCCAGCAGAATGAACACGGGCCAAAACAGATAGAATTGCTCCTCGACGGCCAGCGACCAGAAGTGAAGCACGGGGCTGGGATCGGTCGAGTTGGCGAAATAGGCGTGGCTGCCGCGCCAGAAGTAGGAAATTCGAGACCGATACCAGCGTAGCCACGGCGTCTTGAGTCAGGCCCTTGAAAAGCTCCGGAGAAAACCAGAGGCCACCGACGGCCAAGATGCCGATGATGGTGACGATCGCTGCGGGAAAGAGGCGCCGGATGCGGCGCTCGTAAAATCGCTGGAGCGAAAATTCGCCGCGATCTGCCTCGCTGAGAATGATCCGAGAGATCAGATAGCCGGACACGACGAAAAACAGGTCGACGCCAACGAAGCCGCCGCCGAACGGCGGAACGTCCAAATGATAGAGGAATACGCTCAAGACGGCGATCGCCCGGAGCCCGTCAATGTCGCGTCGATGGGATAGCTTTGTAACCAAGTGCTGAATCCACTGGCGGCGGTTCGTCCGACTGCGGATCCGCGTGCGCCCGCTTGCCTTTAGCGCGCCCGCATGCGTTCCTCAACCGCAGGACGGGCCGAATTCCCCCCAATCGGGCTCGCCCCGGTCAGGCCGTCTCCGTCAACGTCGGCAACCCATCCGACGCTGCTGCGAGAAGACGCAGGACTTTGCCATGGCGCTCAGCGCATCGCTTCTCGTCGCACGGCCGCGGCTGCGCCAGGCATCGAGTCGGATTGGCTCATGGAAGGATGTTACAATCGGATGATGAGAAGGGCGAGGTGACGGATGCTTCAGTTGTTGGTCTTCGTGGCGGGCGTCGTCGGCACCGGCTGGTTGATCGGCGCGACCAATCCCCCCGGTGAATGGTATGCCGGCCTTGCCAAGCCGAGCTTCGTCCCGCCGAACTGGGCGTTCCCGATCGCCTGGACCATCCTTTACGTTCTGATCGGTGTTGCGGGATGGCGGACCTTTCGCCGTGAGCCCAGGGGCAAGGCGATGCTGGCCTGGGCGGCGCAAATGGCGCTCAACTTCATTTGGTCTCCGGTCATGTTCACGATGCACCAGATCGGCGCCGCGCTCGTCATTCTCGTCGGCCTGTTCATCGCGATCGTGACCTACATCGGTCTCGAGCTGTCACGCGACAGGCTCGCCGCCGCATTGTTCGTGCCCTACGCAGCCTGGGTCGCGTTCGCCGGTGTGCTCAATGCGGCGATCTGGCGCTTGAATTGAGGCGCTGGGTCTCGACCGATTCAAAAAACAATCTCAGGCTTGTGAGTGGCAAGCATGGGCACGCGACCCAATATGAGCCCGCGGAGGACAGCCCATGCAATACAGCTCCGAGCTCATTCACACCATGCGTCAAGCGCTGGAGACCGTGATGGCGAGTGTGCCGGCCCATCAATCGGTGTTCGGCCTGAAAGCGGCCGTCGCCGAATGCATCCTGAAGGCCGCCGCACACGGCCACACGTCATACGATGGATTGGTGACGGCAGCGTCCGACCAGCTCCAGGCGATCATCGCGATGCTGACGTGAGGGCCGGCCTCGTGCTCGTCTTCACGGTTCGGGTGCTGCGGGTCAGTGGGTGAGAGGCGCTGCTTCCTGCGCGCGGAGCTCTCGTCCAGTGCGCTGCCCAGCGCCGGGGTCATCATCGCGAGCAGCTCCGGATTGTGCCCGGGGAATATCGAACGCCCGGACAAATCTTACGCAATGCCGCCAATGATGAGATCGAAAGATCTTTCGTGCGTCGCTTTCGAGTAGTTTATCGCCCGGTGTA
This sequence comes from Bradyrhizobium sp. NBAIM03, assembly GCF_020194055.1. Taxonomy (NCBI): domain Bacteria; kingdom Pseudomonadati; phylum Pseudomonadota; class Alphaproteobacteria; order Hyphomicrobiales; family Nitrobacteraceae; genus Bradyrhizobium; species Bradyrhizobium sp. NBAIM03. The sequence continues at coordinate 39,578 of NZ_JADYVS010000020.1, forward strand.
GCCGCCGTTAATGTAGACAGTCTGGCCCGTGACCCAATGCGATGCTGGCGACGCAAGGAACCGAATCAGCGGAACGACGTCGGAGACCGTGCCGAGGCGCCCCGCTACAGAAAGACGCGTCGCGTAGGCGATGGCGGCCGCGTCCTCGGGCGCCCGATAGAAGGGTGTATCTATCGGTCCGGGCGCAACGGCATTGACCGTGACACCGCGAGGCCCGAGTTCGCGCGCCATGGAGCGCGTGAACTGTTCGAGAGCTGCTTTCGATCCCTGATATAACGCATAGTTGGGAAGGTAGCCGTCGATCAGCGACGAGCATGCATTAATGATTCGCCCACCGTCCGGAAGATGACGGCTCACCTCCTTCATTATGAAAAAGCTCGCCTTGGCGTTCACTCCGAACACGTCGTCGTATTCGGCCTCGCTGATTTCGGCCACCGGCTTCTTGACCATGCGACCGGCGTTGTTGATCAATATGTCGATGCGACCGAATTCGCGCAGCGTCGCCTCCACGAGGCGCGAATGAGTCGGCATTTCGTGGAGTTCGCCTTCGATAGTGGCGGCACGAGCACCCTGTGCGCGGACAAGGTGCGCTGCAGTCTCGGCATCAGCTCGATCGCCCGCGTCATGATAGTGGATCATGATGCTCGCACCGTCCGCTGCGAGTCCTGCTGCATATGCGCGGCCGAGATTGCGCGGCCCTCCGGTGATTAGCGCGACTTTTCCCGCGAGAACACGGGTTGGGTCTCCCGACTGATTCGTTTGGGCGTCTGTTCGACCGACTGCAGCCGCCGTAGCCGCCGCCGCGGTGATGCCAAGTGTCATCAAACGACGCGATAGCCAAATGTTTTCGTTTTGAGTCATGGTTATCCTGCGCCTCCGCTTCAGTATATCAGCAGGCCGTCGTTCACAAAAACGGCTTGGCTCTCCGGTCACGCGAACCTAGAGGCATGAGGCCGCTGCGCGGCAGGTCGATTCTTGCTGTCTTTTGCTTCAGCGCGCGCGGATATCAGACGGCAACAGACCTGTCCGGGCACGGAACTGACGACGAAAATGATTGATGTTCGAATAGCCGAGGTCGGCGGCGATCGCTTCAACGCTATCGGGCGTGTTCCGAAGGCGTTGGCGCGCGTGCTCTAGGCGGCGGCTCGACACATATTGATGCGGCGGAGATCCGGTGGCGGCCTTGAACGCCCTGGCAAAGTGAAACGGACTTAGTGCCGCAACTTCGGCCAGCCGCGCGAGCGTCAGATCCGTGGCGGTGTGTGCTTCTACAAAATCCAGCACTCTGCGCAGGCGCCGAGTATCCAGCGAGCCTTTTGAGCGCTCGATCGCCCGCCCTCCGAATTTTCCGCACAAGACAATCGCGTAGAGGGTCCGCACCAATGAATCGCGTTCGACGTCGTTCAAATGATGCCTCCCGCGCGCGGCTGCGCGGAAACGGTCAACGATCGCCCATGCGTGAAAGTTCTCCCAGCCATGAATATCGGCAAGATCGGCATGGCCCTCAGCACCAAGTTCCTCGGCAATTTGCTTCCGCAGCGAGCCATCCGCTGAAATTTCTACCACTTCAGCGGGCGAAGTTGTTCGCACCCATTTGACCGGTTCTCCGCCGGTCAGACCGATTGTTCCGGCAGGCGCATCGCGAGCGACCGTGCGTCCATTCGCCAGCATTACAGCGGCGTTCTTCTGGCCGTTAAACCCCACCGCGATCGCTCCAGGCAGCGCGAGCGATGCATCACCTGCGTCCGCCGCGGGCGGCAGACGGAGGTGCGCAACGCGCACGCTCCCCCATGTGAACCGGGCTATGTCGATGCGATTGAACATCCGACGTGAGATTTGGGGGACGGTGTACGTCGCATCAAGCCCGGTATCTCGCCGCCAATCGGTAACATTCGTTGCTCCGGGAGAGAGGCTCCGGCGGGCAGAACTGGCTGCGAGCCGAGGCCGTTGCATCGAAGACGTGATCGAAAAGGCTCTGGTGAATGTGGGGCGGTTCGGTAGCGCGAGCGACATTCCGCTGCTTCGCGCTTGGTCACTCTATCCTGATCTGGGGTGTGCTTCGCGATACAGGCCATCAGGGAGATTGATGAAGCGACCGGCCAGATGAAGCTGCCTGCCGAGGGCTAGTTGAGGTAGGGCTAGTTGAGGTAGCGCGCCGCATCGAGGGAGCTGCGCGTCAATCGGTGACAATATCGCGCAAATCACAAAATGGCGCACCCGACACGATTCGAACGTGTGACCTTTGCCTTCGGAGGGCAACGCTCTATCCAGCTGAGCTACGGGTGCTAGTCGAGGTTCATTTAGCCGATTGGCGCGGGGCGGGCAACCGCTTCTCGATGGAAGCGCGCTTCAGGCCGATTTGCGCTTGACGGGGTCCGGAACCGGCTTGCCGCCGAGGGCGGCGAATTCGGCCAAAACCCGGTCGGCGCAGATGACGCGGTTGCGGCCGAGGCGTTTGGCGACATAGAGCGCCTCGTCGGCCGCGCCGAGCAGCCCATCGGGGCCGCCGTCGGCACCGCCGGGAATATGGCTTGCGACGCCGACGCTGAGGGTAACGTGGTCGCCGGCGCCGATCGCGCCATGGGCGATCGCCAAGGCCATCACGGCGCAGCGGATCGCCTCGGCCACCATGCAGGCGCTGTCGCAATCCATGTCGGGGAGGATCAGCGCAAACTCCTCGCCGCCATAGCGGCTGGCGAGGTCGAGCGGGCGCACCGCATGCCGGCTGACGACGTCAGCCACCGCGCGCAGGCACTCGTCGCCGCTCTGGTGGCCGTGCTGGTCGTTGAACAGCTTGAAATGGTCGACGTCGACGAACAGCAGGGCCAGCGGCTTCTGCGTGCGTTGGGCGCGGGCCCATTCGCCGAGCAGCATCTGGTCGAAGGCGCGGCGGTTCGCGAGGCCAGTGAGCCCGTCCTTGGTCGCGAGCTCCTTCAGCGCCATCTCGGCGCGCTTCTGGTCGGTGAGGTCGCGCAGAGTCTCCACCACCGCGATCAGGTTGCCGGCCTCGTCGTGGATCGGGCCGGCGTCGATGGCGAGATAGAGCTGGCTGCCGAGCTTGGGCATCACGCACCAGTTCTCCGCGGAGAAGCCGAGCCCGTTGTGGCCGCGCGCGGCATATTCCGAATAATACTCCGGCAACTGCTCGGGCCGGTCGAGCGCGACGAGGTCGGCAAGGCAGGGGCGCTTCGTCTCGTAGAATGCCTGCCAGTGCTTGCTGGTGCCGATCACTTCGGCGGCCCCGACGCCGGTCAGCCGCTCGCAGGCTCTGTTCCAGATCACGACGCGGCGCTTCGGGTCAATCACGAAGGTCGGCACCACGAGGTGCTGCATCAGCCGGACGGCGTAGGAATCGGCGACATCGAGCGCCTTGCGCGACTTCGGCATCAGGCCACCGCAGCCACGGGCAAGCCATCGGAGGGACCGAACAGCTTGCGTACCTCGCTGGCCGGCTTCGGTGCACTGAACAGATAGCCCTGCATCTGCGTGCAGCCGAGCGCGCGCAGCATGTCGCGCTGCGCCTCGGTCTCGACGCCCTCGGCGACCGTGGTCATGCTGCTGGCGGCCGCGATGTTCACCACCGCCTGCACGATGATGGGCGAGCCGCTCGCCTCGGCGATGTCGACGACGAAGCAGCGGTCGATCTTGATCTTGTCGAACGGGAAGCGCTTCAGATAGCTCAGCGAGGAATAGCCGGTGCCGAAATCGTCGAGCGCGATGCGCACGCCGATCGACCGCAACTGGTGCAGGATCGAGAGCGCCGCCTCGTCGTCGCGGATCAGCACGGCCTCGGTGATCTCGAGCTCGAGCCGGCGCGGGTCGAGGCCGGAGGCGGCGAGCGCGCCCGCGATTCGCAGCGCCAGCGTGTCGCATTTGAGCTGCACGGGCGAGACGTTGACCGCGAGGCGCACATGCGCCGGCCAGGTCGCGGCCTCACTGCAGGCGGTGCGCAGCACCCAGTCGCCGAGCTCGGTGATGAGGCCGGTGTCCTCGGCGACCGGAATGAACTCCGCCGGCGACACCATGCCGCGCTGGGGATGGCGCCAGCGCAGCAGCGCCTCGCAGCCGGAGACTTCACCCGAGCGCAGGTCGACCAGCGGCTGATAGTGAATCTCGAAGCCGCCGTTGACGAGGGCCTGGCGTAAATCCTGCTCCATGCTGAGGCGTGCCTTGGCGCAGGCATCCATTGCGGGCTCGAAGAAGCGGTGGGTGCGCCGCCCCTCGGCCTTGGCCCCGTACATCGCGAGGTCGGCGTTCTTGACCAGCTGATCGAGATCGGCGCCGTCCTGGGGCGCCAGCGCGATGCCGATGCTGGCATCGGTGGAGAGCTGATGGCCGAGGCAATGATAGGGCTGCCGGATCGCCTGGTAGATCCGCTTCACGAAGGACAGCACGTCGGCGGAAGACCCGATGTCGGTCTGGATCACGGCGAATTCGTCGCCCCCGAGCCGCGCGATCAAATCGCCCTGCTTGAGACAGCCGCGCAGACGGCCGCCTATCGCCTTCAACAGCTCGTCGCCGACGTGATGACCGAGCGAATCGTTGATGCCCTTGAACTCGTCGACGTCGATGTAGAGCAGCGCAAACTGGCCGCCTTCGGCGACCTTCTCCAGCTCGCATTCGATCTGCTCGCGGAACAGGGCCCGGTTCGGCAGGTCGGTCAGCGCGTCGTAATGCGCCATATGCGCGATCTTCTCGTGATCGCGCCGCCGCTCGGTGACGTCCTCGACGACATTGATGATGTAGCGCGGCTCGCCCGACCTGTCGCGGATTCCGATCCGGGTGGACGTGATGTAGCGCCGTCCGATGCTTGGCGTGGTCCACACGTGCTCGTCCAGGAACAGCCCGTCCGGCGATTGCAGCAGCTTGTCGTCGTCCCGGGTGATGATCCCGGCGGTTTCTGCCGGATAGAGATCGAACGCGGTCTTGCCGACGATCGTCTTGCTGGTTTCGCCGAGTTGTTGCTCGGCCACCTGGTTGGCCAGCAGGTAGCGCCGCGTGCGGGCATCCTTCACGGTGATCCGTGACGGGATATGGTCGATGATCTCGCGCAGGAAGGTGTAGTTGCGGTCGCGCTCCTGCTCCAGATTGCGCTGCTCGGTGATGTCCTCGATCGTGGCGACCCAGCCGCCCTGCGCGAGCGGCGTGTTGATGACCTGGAAGGCGCGGCCGTTGGCCAGCTGATGCGTTCTCGTCGAGACCGTGCCTTCGGCGACGACCCTCATGACGTCGGCGCAAAACGCTTCGACATCGCCATCGAATGCGCCGCGCTCCTTGCGATGATACATCGCCTCGCGGATGTGGCAGCCGGGCTTGATGACGTCGTGGGACAGGCCGAACATGTCGGCGTAGCGGCGGTTGCAGGTGACGATGGTGCCGCCCGCGTCGTACAGGATCAGCCCTTGCGACATGTTGTTGAGGGCGGTGTCGAGCCGCAGCCGCTCCGCTTCGATGCGCTGCTGGGCTTCGCGGTTCTGCCGGTTGATCTGGCGGATGATCAGATAGAGGATCAGCGCGATCACGCTGGCCGCGACGCCTGCCGTGGCCACCATGAAGCCGGTTTGCTGCCGCCAGTCCGCAAGTGCCGCTGCCGTGGTGTTGGTGGCGATGATGACCAGCGGGAAATGCGTCAGCGACGCAGCCGAGCCGAGCCGCTCCTCACCGGTGACGGGGCTCCTGCCGCGGAGCGTCTGCTGTCCGCCTTCGGCCAGCACTTTCTGCATCAGCGGCCCGTCCTTGAAGTTCCGCCCGATCAGCTCCTCGGCGTGCGGATAGCGCGCCAGCATCTTGCCCTCGCGATCGAACAGCGAGATGGCCGTGCCGTCGGCGAGCGCGACCGAAGCGAAATATTGCTGATAGCTGCTCGGGTCGATCCGCCGCACCATGGCGCCGAGGAATGTGCCGTCCGCGCCGCGCAGCCGGCGTGCGACGACCGTGGTCCATTTGCCGATGATGAGGCTGCGGACCGATTCCAGGATGACCGGCTCGGCCGCCGGGTTGAACTTGAACGACTGGAAATAGCCGCGCGAGGAGATGTTGATCTTGGGCAGCGGCTGGGCCCGCGACCAGTTGATCAGATCGCCCTCGGCATCGTAGATCGCGATGTCGCCGAGATACGACACGGAGCTGATCTTGCTGCGCAGCATCTGGTTTGGCGCAGGCCCGGACATGCGCTCGCGGAACATCGCAGGCGAGGTGATCTCCGCCAGGTTCATCTGTCCGATCAGGTCGGCGGCGACGACGTCGGAATCCTCGAATTGCTGATCGAAATGCCGCGCGATCAGCTTCACCGTGTTTTCGAGCTCACGCTCGCGGTTGGCGAGGGTCCGCTCGCGGAATTCGCCGACCGCCATGGCCGTGACGATGAAAATGCCCGCGACCAGAAATACGCCGCACAAGGTCAGCCACAGGACAGGACCGCGGCGCGCCAAGGCCTCCCAGCCGTTCTTCGCGGCTAGAGACATTCCGGCTGCTACCTTGGCAAAGACCTGGCGCATTCCCCCTCGCTGGAGGACCACGAATACACCGCACAAATGGCGCAAACCTTAGGAAAGCCAGTTACCTAAGCATTAATCCGGCTCGTGTGATCGCATCCATCCTAGCGCTGCGCCCATCGCACGCGGCGCTTCTGTCGCGCGCGCTGCAATCGCGGCGCCGCATCGTGAATCATCGGTTAATGCCCGGGTCCGGCGGTCTTCTTGCCGCCGCCATGGCGCAGCCGTCCGACCACGCCGGTCGGGAAGAAATAGACGCTGGCGATGAATAGCAGCCCGAGCCACAGCAGCCAGCGGTCGGGATGCAACAACCCCGGCAGCAACGGCAGCCCGGCTTCGCCTGCCGCCTTGGAGGCGACGCCCATCAGCGACTGCAGATAGTTCTGGGCGAGGATGAAGATGGTGGCGCCGATGATCGCGCCGTAGATCGTGCCCATGCCGCCGATCACCACCATCAGCAGGATGTCCAGCATGATGGAGAAGCTCAGCGAGGTGTCGGGACCGGCATAGCGCAGCCACAGCGCATTCAGGATGCCGGCGCTGGCCGCGACGAGGGCGGCGAGGCAGTTGGCGTAGGTCAGGTGGAACACGGTGCGGAAGCCGAGCGCCTCGGCGCGAAAGCGGTTCTCGCGGATCGCCTGCAGCACGCGCCCGAACGGCGAGTTCACCACGCGGAGGAGAGCGAGGATCATCAGGGCCGAGATCGCGAACACCAGGTAGAAGGTCAGGATGCGGCCGTTGATCTCGAAGCCGAACAGGTTCTTGGAGATCAGCACCGTGCCGGGGCGCAGCAGCTCCGGCAGCTGGAAGCTGCGCCCGTCCTCACCACCGGTCAGCCAGGACAGCTGCGAGGCCAGCACCTGGAAGGCCGAGGCGACCGCAAGCGTGATCATGGCGAAGAAGATCGCAGCGACCCGCAGCGAGAACAGCCCGATGGCGAGCGCAAGCAGGGCTGCGAGCGGCAGGCCGGCGACGATGCCGGTGGCGACCGCGGCCCAGTTCGGACCCATGCCGTACAGCGCGATCGCGATCGCGTAGCTGCCGATGCCGTAGAACATGGTGTGGGCGAACGACACCGACCCGGTATAGCCGAGCAGGAGATCGTAGGAGGCGACGAGGGCTGCGAAGATGCAGATCTTGGCCGCAACGTTCAGTGCCTTGGCGCCCGGGAACAGGAATGGCGTTGCCGCCAGCGCCAGGATGATGACGACGAGAACGAGCGTCAGGACGCGGCTGCGCGGCGGATCGCCTGAGAGGATCATCATCGGCTGGTCACCGCATAGAGGCCGCGCGGCCGCCACATCAGAATGGCGACCATCAGCAGGATGTTGGAGACGAGGGCGAGCTTCGGCACCAGGAAGCCGCCGTAATTGGCGACCATGGCGACGAGGATGGCGCCGATGAAGCAGCCGCCGATCGATCCCAACCCGCCGATGATGACGACGATGAAGATCAGGACGGTGAGGTCGTCGCTCATGGAGGCGTGCACCTGCTCGCGGTAAAGCGCCCACATCACGCCGCCGAGGCCGGCCAGCGCCGATCCGGTCATGAACACGCCGAGGAACAGGCGGCGGATGCGGTAGCCGAGCGCCTCCACCATCTCGCGGTTCTCGACGCCGGCGCGGATCAGGAGGCCGAGCTTGGTGCGGTTGAGCACGAGCTGGATCGCGATGAAGACGGAAAGCCCGATCAGCATCGCCAGCACGCGGTACTTGGCGATCGCGACGTCGCCGATGATGAAGGAGCCGCGCAGCGAGGCCGGCAGCGGCATCGGGATGATCTGCGGCCCCCACAGCGCATAGAGCGTCTGCTCGGCGACGATCAGGCCGCCGGTGGTCATCAGGATCTGCTTCAGGTGCTGGCCGTAGACGGGAAGGATGAGCACGCGCTCGACGACGAGGCCGAGCGCACCCGACACCGCCATTGAGAGCAGCGCGGCTGGCCCCAGCACCGCGAGGTTCATCCAGAGCGAATCGGCCTGGATGGACGCCGCGAACGGCGCCAGCACCAGGGTCGCGACATAGGCGCCGACGGCGATGAAGGCGCCGTGGCCGAAATTGAGCACGTCCATCAGGCCGAACACCAGCGTTAGCCCTGAGGCCATGATGAAGATCATCATGCCCATGGCGAGGCTCGCGACGGTCAGCGTCAGCCAGGACGAGGTCGATCCGATCAGCGGGATCATCAGCAGCGCGAGCGCGAGCGGCAGCAGGATCGGCGCGAGATCGCGTTTCGGCTTCGGCAGCGGATCGGTTGCGGCAAGGTCTGTCACTGATGCGCCTCCAGGCTCAGGCCGAGCAGCCGCTCCTGCAGCGGCACGTCGGCGGCGAGTGCCGCCATCTCGCCGCGATGAACGATGGTGCCGTTGTCCATCACCAGCACGTTGTCGCCGAGCTCGCGGGCGGCAAAGAAATTCTGCTCGACCATCAGGATCGTGGCGCCCTTGCGCTTGATCTCCTTCAGGCACTCGATCAGCGCCATCACGATGGCGGGCGCGAGGCCCTTGGTCGGCTCGTCGATCAGGAGCAGCTTGCGCGGCTCGACGATCGCGCGGGCGATCGACAGCATCTGCTTCTGCCCGCCCGACAGGCTTCCCGCGCGCGACAGCCAGAAGCGGCGCAGCGCCGGGAAGAAGCCGAAGATCCAATCCAGCTGCTTGTCGTCGAGCGGCGCGTCGCGCGCCGCCAGCACCAGGTTCTCCTTCACCGTGAGATCGGAGAACACGGCCATGCTCTCCGGCACGTAGCCGACGCCGAGCCGCGCGATGTCGGGCGTCGCAAGGCTCTCGATGCGCTGGCCTGCCAGGGTGATCTCGCCTTTCGAGGCCTGCCACAGCCCCATGATGGTGCGCAGCGTCGTGGTCTTGCCGGCGCCGTTGCGGCCGAGCAGCATCGTGACCTGTCCTTCCGGCACCGTGAGATCGATGCCCTGGAGGATGTGATAGCGCCCGATATGGGTGTGCACGCCGGAAAGCTTGAGGAGATCGCTCATGCTGCGCTCCCTGCAGCGTTCTTGGGCGCGATGCCGAGATAGGCTTCCTGCACGATCGGCGAGGCGATCACCTCGGCGGGTGCGCCGTCCGCCACCAGCTGCCCGTTATGCAGCACGATGATGCGGTCGGCGAGCGAGCGCACCACGTCCATCTTGTGCTCGACCAAGAGGATGATCTTGCTCCTGTCCTGCTTGAGCTGCGCGATCAGGTTCAGGACGATCGGCACCTCGTCGATGCTCATGCCGGCGGTCGGCTCGTCGAACATGAAGACTTTTGGCTCGAGCGCGATCATCAGCGCCACCTCGAGCTTGCGCTGGTCGCCATGCGACAACGCGGTCGCAGTGACGCCGCGGCGATTGCCGAGCGCGACCTGGTCGAGAATGGCGTCGGCGCGCGCGATCAGGTCGCGGCGCACCATCCAGGGCCGCAGCATGTCGTAATGCGTGCCCGCTGCCGCCTGCACCGCGAGGCGGACATTCTCTTCCACTGAGAGGTTCGGGAAGAGATTGGTGAGCTGGAAAGCACGTCCGAGACCCGCACGGGTGCGCATTGGTGCGGAATGCTCGGTGATGTCGGCGCCGTCGAACACGATGCTGCCGCCGGATGCCCGCAGCTGGCCCGAGATCAGATTGAAATAGGTAGTCTTGCCGGCGCCGTTCGGCCCGACGATGGCGGTGAGCTCGCCCGGGCGAAACGTGCAGGAGACATTGTTGACCGCGACATGGCCGCCGAAGCGGATGGTGAGGTCGCGGGTTTCGAGGGTGAGCGGCATGGGTTCAAGCGTGTCGGCGGTTGTGACACCTCTCCCCCGGAGGGGAGAGGATTTGCGCAGCAAATCGGGTGAGGGGGCACAGGTCCCACGAGAGGGCGGTAGCCCTCACCAGCGCCTTCGGCGCGACCTCTCCCGCAAGCGGGAGAGGTGAGCGCCATCACCGCTTGTTCTTGATCGGAACGTTCATGTCCTCGATCTTCAGCTCGCGCACCGGCTCGAGCACGGCCCAGGCGACGTTCGGATCGACCTTGACCTTGAAGTGATACATGCTCTGCAGCGCCTGATGGTCCTCTTTCCGGAACACCATCTTGCCCTTGGGCGTGTCGAACTCCATGCCTTCCATGGCGGTAATCAGCTTCTCGGTATCGGTCGACTTCGCCTTGGTGACGGCGGCGACGACGGACATCGCAGCCGCAAAGCCGCCCGCGGTGAAGAAGTCCGGCGGCGCGTTGAAGCGCTTCTGATGCTCGGCGACGAGCCAGTCGTTCACCGGGTTCTTCGGGATCTCATAGAAGTAGTAGGTCGCGCCTTCCATGCCGGGCAGACCCTTATAGGCGGCGAGCGCCGGCAGGATATTGCCGCCGGTGGAGAGCTCGATGCCGTAGCGCTTCGGGTCCATGTCCTGGAGCTTGGCCAGCGGATTGCCGGCGCCGGCCCAAATCACCCAGATCACCTTGCGGCCCGGCTTGTCCTTCAGCGCGTCGAACAGGCGCTGGCCGACCGCGGTGAAGTCGGTGGTCGAGGTCGGGGCATATTCTTCCGCCGCGAGCGTCGCGCCGGTCTTGGCGAGCGCTTCCTTGAACGCGGCGACCCCGTCGCGGCCGAAGGCGTAGTCCTGCGCCAGCGTCGCAACGGTAACGCCCTGCTTGCCGATCGCGACCGCGTTGGAGATCGCGTCCTGCGAGGAGTTGCGCGCCGTGCGGAAGATGTAGCGATTCCATTTCTCGCCGGTAATCTGGTCCGCGACCGCGGGCTCGACGATCAGGATCTTCTTGTTCTCCTCGGCGACGGGAAGAATGGCGAGCGCCGCGGCCGACGAGGTCGTGCCGATCGCGATATCGACCTTGTCATCCTGATAGGCCTCCGAGAGCGCGGCCTTGGCGAGGTCCGGCTTGCCCTGGTCGTCCTTGGTGATGATGACGATCTTGCGGCCGTCGAGCGTCATGCTGCCCTTGGTGGCGTATTCGAATCCCATCTTCAGGCCGGTCTCGGTCTGCTTGGCGTAGGCCTCGAGCGGACCGGTCTTGCCGTAGATCAGCGCGATCTTGAGATCGTCGGCGAGCGCGGAGGTGCCCGCGCCGAGCGCGAGGATGGTTGTTGTTATGATGAGTGATCGACGCACGATGGTCCCTCCTGATGTAAAGTTTCTGCCAACAGCGATTTGCACAACGTCACGAACATTGCAATTGATCCTTCCGGCGGCGTGCGCCGGCGCGAGAGCATGCATCATTTTTGAGCCTGGCTCGCATTGCGCGCCGCGCCGGCCTCGACCTGGCGCCAGTCCGACTGCGCTTCCTCCGCGCTCTCGAAGATGTGCGGCGCGACGCCGCGCTTCTCCAGGGCTTCGCCGAGCTTGATGCGCAGGAAACCCGACGTGGTGTAGCGCGACACGCCGGAATAGAAGCGGTCGACGAGGCTGCGCACCATGGCCGAATAATCGTCCATCAGTTCCGGCAGGATAGAAAAATTGTCATAATTGACGATGGCGTAGACGCGGCGTCCGAGCGGCGCCAGGCGGGCCTCGACGATGGCGGCGATGGTGTCGATCTCCGCCTTGCTGCGCAGCGGAAAGCGCTCGAGATTGACGAAGAACAGGTTCTGCTGCTCGTCCAGCGTGAAGCGCTGGTCGAGCGGGATGGTGAGCAGGCGCTCGCGCAGATCCATCAGGCCGTCGCCGAAGATGCGCGCGTCCATCAGGGCGGGGTCGCGCGGGATCAGCGGCTTCAAGTCCATCAGGCGCAGGATGTCGCGCTCGATGTCGATGCCGGGCGCGACCTCGACGAGCTCGAGCCCGTCCTCCCGGAGCTCGAACACGCAGCGCTCGGTGACGTAAAGGGTGCGTTGCTTGCGCGCGGCGGCAAACGGGCCGCTGAAGGTGACGTGCTCGACATTCTCGACGAATTTGCGCGACGTGGCCTCGCCCAGGATGACGAGCTTGCCGTCCTTTACCGCGATGCGTTGCTTGCCCGCACCGAACGTGCCGACGAAGATCACTTCCTTGGCGTTCTGGCTGATGTTGATGAAGCCGCCAGCGCCTGCGAGCTTCGGCCCGAACTTGCTGACGTTGAGGTTGCCGGCGCGATCGACCTGGGCAAGCCCAAGGAAGGCGGCGTCCAAACCGCCGCCGTCGTAGAAGTCGAACTGGTAGGGCTGGTCGATCACCGCCTGCGTGTTGATCGCCGCGCCGAAATCGATGCCGCTCGCCGGGATGCCGCCGATCACGCCTGGCTCCGCCGTCAGCGTGATGAGGTCGATGATCCGCTCTTCATTGGCGACCGAGGCGATCCCCTCGGGCATGCCGATGCCGAGATTGACGACGCTGTTGGCCTTCAGCTCCAGCGCCGCGCGCCGGGCGATGATCTTGCGCTCGCTGATCGGCATCACCGGCAGCGAGGCGGCGCGGACCCGGATCTCGCTCGAGAAGGCCGGATTGTATTGCGTGCCGAAAGTCTGCCAGTGGTTCTCGGGCCTCGACACCACGACGCAGTCGACCAGGATGCCGGGAATCTTGACCTGGCGCGGATTGAGGCTGCCGGCCTCGGCGACGCGCTCGACCTGGGCGATGACGATGCCGCCGGAATTATGCGCCGCCATGGCGATGGCGAGCGCCTCCAGCGTCAGGGCCTCCTTCTCCATGGTGAGATTGCCGTCGGGATCGCCGGTGGTGGCGCGGATGATCCCGACATCGATCGGGAAGGTCTTGTAGAGCAGGCACTCCTCGCCGCGCAGCGTGATCAGCTCCACCAGGTCCTCGGTGGTGCGTGCGTTCAGCTTGCCGCCGCCGTGCCGGGGATCGACGAAGGTGCCCATGCCGACGCGGGTGATGTGGCCGGGCCGGTGCGCGGCGATGTCGCGGAACAGATGGGTGATGACCCCCTGCGGCAGGTTATAGGCCTCGATCTGGTTCGCGATCGCGAGCTGCTGCAGTTTCGGCACAAGGCCCCAATGCCCGCCGATCACGCGCCGCACCAGGCCTTCATGTCCGAAATGATTGAGGCCGCGCTGCTTGCCGTCGCCCTGCCCGGCCGCATAGACCAGCGTCAGATTGCGCGGCTTGCCTTGCGTATAGGGCGCATCGCCCTCATGGGACAGATAGAGCTCTTCGAGTGCGATGGCGATCTCCTCGGCAAAGCCGATGCCGACGAAGCCGCCGGTCGCCACCGTGTCGCCGTCGCGGATCAGCATGACGGCTTCATTCGCCGAGACGACCTTGCCCTTCTCGGAATTGCGCAAGTAAGGCAGAGCTGGATGATGGCTCACGGCGTTCCTCCCGCTCCCTGGACCGTAGGCCTTGTTGTGCTTGATCTTATCGCGAAGCGCTGCCCCGGAACAGGTTGCTCCTCGCGAAGGAAAGACGGCAAAGCGGAGAGCAAGGTCCGCGCCAGATCCCGCAACGTCGCGCAAAACCGCTGAAATCTGCGGCAATTGCCTGCAATCTGTCCCGGAAGAGCAGCCGGGTGCGGTGTCCGGAATCCGAGACTCCGGACAGTCCGGTGTCTCGAAACTCAGACGGGCGCCGATCCCGAGGCGAGGCCGAACTTGGCGAGCTTCTTGTAGAAGGTCGCGCGCGAGATCCGCAGCATCCTGGCGGCCTCGGCGATCTGGCCGTTGCTGGCGGCGAGCGCCTGTTCGAGCGTCTGCTTCTCGAACTCGGCCTCGGCCTCGGCATAGGGTACCACCAATCCGGCCGGGCGCTCGGCCGGTGCAAGCCTGACCTCGGTGCCGATGGGGAGAATGCGGGCGACATCCTCGCCGGTGAGCCGCCCGGAATCGCTGAGGATCAGCGCGCGCTCGAGGATGTTGCGGAGCTCGCGGACATTGCCCGGCCAATCGTAACGGGCGAGCGCAGCGAGCGCGCTCGGCGTGATCTTCGCCTTGACGTAGTCGCCGGACGCGCTGATGTCGTCGAGCAGCCGGGCGCAAATGTCGGGGAGATCGTCGAGGCACTGACGCAGCGGCGGCAGGTCGACCGAAAGCACGTTGAGCCGGTAGTAGAGATCGGCGCGAAATGCGCCGTCGCTGACACGCTTGCGCAGGTCCACATTGGTCGCGGCGATGACGCGGACGTCGACCCTGGTGATCTTGTCCGAGCCGAGCGGCTCGATCTCGCGCTCCTGCAGCACCCGCAGCAGCTTGGCCTGCAATTGCAGCGGCATCTCGCCGATCTCGTCGAGGAACAGCGTGCCGCCGTCAGCGATGCGGAACTTGCCCTCGCGTCCCCGTCGGTCGGCGCCGGTATAGGCGCCCGGCGCAGTGCCGAAGAACTCCGATTCGATCAGCGTCTCGGGGATCGCGGCGACGTTGACGCTGACGAACGGCTTGTCGGCGCGCGAGGAGGCGTTGTGAATCGCCTGTGCCAGCATCTCCTTGCCCGTCCCGGTTTCGCCGGTGAGCAGGACGGTGACGCTCTGCCGCGCGGCGCGGCTGGCGATCTCCTTGGCGCGCGCGATCGCCGGCGTCGTGCCGACGAAATCGGCAAAGGTGAAGCGCGCCGCGCGGGCGTTGGACAATTGCCGCCGCGCCAGCCGCAGATCGCTCTCGAGCTGGGCGACGCGGGCGAGCAGGGGCTTCAGGCTTTCGAGATGATCATAGAGCACGAAGCCGATCGCGCCGATCACCGTCCCGTTCTCGTCCTCGATCGGCATGCGGGTGACGACGAGTTGCTCGCCGCCGAGCTCCATGATGTCGAGCA
Organism: Bradyrhizobium sp. NBAIM03; assembly: GCF_020194055.1. Taxonomy (NCBI): domain Bacteria; kingdom Pseudomonadati; phylum Pseudomonadota; class Alphaproteobacteria; order Hyphomicrobiales; family Nitrobacteraceae; genus Bradyrhizobium; species Bradyrhizobium sp. NBAIM03. The sequence goes on from NZ_JADYVS010000020.1 coordinate 54,748, forward strand.
GGATCGGCTCGCCGGTCTCGGCCACCTTCCGCATCAGGCTGTTCGGGATGACCTCCTCGATCGACCGGCCGATCGCCTCGCTGGCATGGTCGAGACCGAGCGCGGCAAGATATTTCTCGTTGACGTAGACGACGCGCCCGCCGCGATCGATCGCAATCGCGCCCTCGCAGAGCTTCTCCAGCCGCTCGAACAGCGTTTCCATCGCGCGCGCACGGAGATAGGCGGGATCGCTGATCGAGGAGGCGGCGGCAGGCATGAGATACCTCGGGGAGGTCCGCCCCGTGTATTAGCAAAAGTCCAGCGATTTCAAAGGGGGAAATGGCGCCAAAGGAGGAATGGGCGCTGAACCCAGCTCAGCAATCGCTGTCGTCCCGAGGCGCGCAAAGCGCGAGCCCGGGACCCATAACCACAAGGCGCAGTTGCTGCGCGACGCTCCCACTCCGAGTCTTCGCTAAATTGCTCCCTTTGGGTATGGGTCCCGGGCTCGCTTCGCGCCCCGGGACGACAGCGGTATGTGTCGCGCCGCCCCTACCGCCGGTACCCGCTCGCCCGCGAATAGCCCTGGCGGTTCTGTTGCGCCGGGCGGCTTGCCACGCTGACCCGCGCATCGCTCGAGGCGGGCGTTGCGAGCTTCAGCTCCTCCAGGAAAATCGGCCGGGAGAAATAATAGCCCTGCGCGTAGCGGATCTTGGTGGCGGCCTGCAGATAGGCCAGCTCCTCGTAGGTTTCGAGGCCTTCGGCGATCACCGTCATGCCGAGCGCCTCGCTCAAGGATTCGATCGCGCGCAGGATACCCTGGCTGCGCGGACGATTATGAATGTCGGTGATGAAGGAGCGGTCGATCTTGATCTCGTCGGCGGTGATGTCGGCCAGCGCCGAGAGCGAGGAATAGCCGGTGCCGAAATCGTCGATCGAGACGCCGACGCCGAGCTTGCGGAACATCGGCAGGATCTCGTCCTGAAAATGATTCTTGGCGACGAAAGCATCTTCCGTCACCTCGATCATGAAGCGCTGCGGAAAGCCGGTCTCCTCCAGCGCCTGCGCAAAGCTGCGCATGAATTCGGGATTGCCGGCCTGCTTGGCGGCAACGTTGATGCTGATGGTCGCTTCCGGGCCGAACGTGTCGTTGATCAGGTCGATCGACTTGACGATCTCGGCGAGCACGAGATGGGTCAGCTCGTCGATCAGGCCGAGCTCGCCGGCAAGATTGATGAACGAGCCGGGCGCCTGGATCACGCCTTCGTCGTCGCGCAGGCGCACCAGGGCCTCGATGCCCTTCACGGCCTGGGTGCGGATGTCGACCTTGGACTGGAAGGCGCAGCAGAAGCGCTTTTCCAGGATGGCGAGCCGCAGCGACTGCTCGACCTTCATGCGCGCCTGCGCCTCGCGCTCCATGCTGGCATCGAAGAAGGCGGCCAGTCCCTTGCCATTGTTCTTGATGCGGTACATCGCGATGTCCGCGTTCTGCCGCAGCGTTTCGAAGCTGCGTCCATGGTCGGGATAGAGGCTGATGCCGACCGAGGTCGAGGCGAACACTTCCGAATGGTCGATGAAGAACGGCGCGGTCAGCCGCTCCAGCGTCGATTGCATGAATTCGGCGACTTCCTCCTGGCTCTGGACCGGTGACAGCAGCAGCAGGAATTCGTCGCCCGAGATGCGCGAGAGCATGTCGGAATCGCGCAAGTCCCGTCCGAGCCGCTTCGCCAGCTCGACCAGCAGCGCGTCGCCCACGGCGTGGCCGTAATAGTCGTTAATGTGCTTGAAATTGTCGACGTCGAGAAAGGCCAGCGCAAAACGTTCGCCGCTGCGGTCGTGCGCGAGCAGGGCATTGGCGCGGTGCTCGATCACGCGGCGCGAGGGCAGCCCGGTCAGCTCGTCGAAATAGGCCGAGCGGAACAGCTGGTCCTCGAAATTCTTCTGCTCGGTGATGTCGGAGGATGCCGAGATCAGCAGCTCGCGTCCGTCGAGACGAACGGGGCGATGGGTCGTGAGCAGCACCTTTCGCGCGGCGCCGACGTGAAGCGCTTCCTCGGTCACGACCGGCTGCCCGTCGCTCAGGGCCTGGCGGCAGGCCTCGCGCCGCGGCGTCAGATCGGGTGAAGGACGGCTGCCGTCCAGGCCGAGCTGCGCGGCGGCGGCATCGTTGACCAGCAGCAACTCGCCATGCGCGTCCTGCACGGTGAGGCCGGCCGGCAGCATTCTAACGATTTCCTTGAGAAAACCGAGCTCGGCTTCAGTCGCGCCGGAATATTGATTGTCGTTCATAGAAGTCATGAATCTTGTTGTTTCAGCGCGCCTTTGCAATGGGCGCGATCTTCCGCGGTTCCCTCTTAAGTTTGGTTAAGGGGTCAGGAGAAATACGGGGGTGTTTTGGAGAAAACTTGCGACGATCCGACGCGCGCTGGCGATCGTCATTAACGGAGCGTCAACGCGCTCGGCGAAACAGCGAAGTATCCGCGTGGGAGCGATTTCGCCTGCGGCCATCCTTCGAGACGCCCGCCGTGGGCGGGCCCTCAGGATGAGGGCCGGAGTGCGCTGCGCGATATCACCCGAGCACCGATGCCGCTTAGCCTCATCCTGAGGAGACCGCGAAGCGGTCGTCTCGAAGGACGAGGCGCTTGCTCAGGTCGCGCAAGTGCCACACGCGATTGCGCCACCGCGCGGGCAGCAAGGAGGACACCTTACATGTTGCGACGTCTACTCGCTTCGCGGAATTCGACACTGCATGATGCAATGCAGCCCGGTTTTCAGATACGAGATCTCAGTTTTGCCGTCGAAAGCCGACAGCGCCGACTTCAAGAGCTTGGTGCCGAAGCCGGGCTCCGACACCTTGTCCACGCTCGGTCCTTCGGTTTCGTCCCAGGTGATCGTCAGGCGGTCGTCGGTGATGGTCCATGACACCTGCAACAGACCGCGCGGTGAGGAGAATGCGCCGTACTTGCCTGCATTGGTGGCAAGCTCGTGAAACATCAATGACAGCGTGACCGCGAGCTTGGGCGGCAGGAACAGCCGCTCGCCGTTGAGTGTGAAGCGGACATGGCCGTAAGGCCCGAGCTCGGAGATCAGGAGGTCGCGGATGTCGCAGCCGGCTTTGTCGATCCGCGAGATCAAATCATCGGTTGCGGCCAGCGAGCGCAGCCGCGGATCGACCCGGGCCCAGACCTGCGGCTGGTCGTGCAACACCTGGTGCACCACGGCATGCACCGTCGACAGCTTGTTCTTCAGCCGATGCTGGAGCTCCTCGACCAGCAGCTTGCGATAATCTTCTTCCTCGATCAGGCGTCTGGAAATTCGGCGCTGCTCGGCCAACATGGTGCGATAGTGCTCGACACCCCAGATGGTGATCGCGCACACGGTCCAGTAAAGCGCCAGCAGGACAAACCGCGCGCGATCGGCAAACGCATCGCCGAAATTCAGCGCGACGCCGAGCACGCCGCCGACGAGCGCCGTCACGATGCCGATCCGGAATCCGCCCAGGGCCGCAGCAAAGAAAACGGCCGGGAAGTACGGCGTGAAATAGATGTCGGGACGAACCTGAGCGAGGCCCCAGCGGACCAGGGTTGCAGCCAACAGGCAGACCACCGCAAAGCCGATGCTCAGAGCGAGAGAGGGCGGCGCCGCACCCTGCCAGCCCTTGCGGAACTCGTCGATCAGCTTCCTCATGCCCTGCCTGGTTGCGATAGGCGTTCGACGATCGAGCGGCCCGTGAGAATGTTACGCATGCCGCCCATACAAGCATAGCTTGCCTTGTCGGAAGCGGGCAGGAATAGTGACCGCTGCGGCGACGGCGGCGGCCGGCACTCGCCATTTGGCATCAAATCACTCGAAAACAGGAACATTCCATGGGCAGGCTGGACGGCAAGGTTGCGGTGATCACGGGGGCGACGAGCGGCATCGGATTGCGCACTGCGGAAGTCTTCGTTGCCGAAGGTGCCAAAATTGTGATCGCAGGCCGGCGCGTACCGGAAGGCGAGGCACTGGCGAAGCAGCTCGGCGAAAGCTGCGTCTTCCGTCAGACCGACGTCACCGTCGAAGCGCAGATGCAGGCGCTGATCGCGCTCGCGGTCGACAAGTTCGGCAGGATCGATTGCCTGTTCAACAATGCCGGCGGGCCGGCACAGACCGGCGGCATCGAAGGCCTCGAGGTCGAGCGGTTCGATGCGGCGATGGCGACACTGGTGCGCAGCGTCATGCTCGGCATGAAGCACGCCGCGCCCTACATGAAGAAGCAGGGCGGGGGCAGCATCATCAACAATGGCAGCATTGCCGGCCGCCTCGCCGGCTTCTCGTCGTCGATGGTCTATGGCGCGGCCAAGGCGGCGGTGATCCATCTCACTAAATGCGTGGCGATGGAGCTCGGCGAATCCAACGTTCGCGTCAACTCGATCTCGCCCGGCGCGATCGCGACCGGCATCTTCGGCAAGGCGCTGGGGCTCTCGACCGATGCCGCCGAGAAGACGCCGGCGGTGATGCGCGAAGTCTACAAGACCGCGCAGCCGATCCCCCGCGCGGGTCTTCCTGAAGATATCGCCCAGGCCGCAGTGTTCCTGGCCAGCGACGAATCCAGCTTCATCAACGGCCACGATCTCGTCGTCGACGGCGCCATGACCGGCGGCCGCAACTGGAGTCAACAGCAGCAGGGCTATGTGGCCCTGCGCAAGGCGTTCGACCAGGGGGCGTAGCAGCTCCGGCGATGGTGCCGTAGGGTGGGCAAAGGCGCGCCCTTCGCGCGCCGTGCCCACCATCGATGTTTGCACCCGGAGAAACGTGGTGGGCACGCTTCGCTTTGCCCACCCTACGAGATCGACGCCTAAACCGCCTTCACCTTCACCCGCAGCCCGTCCCGCGGCTTCGGGATCGGCCACATCTGCCAGTCGGGCTTGTAGCCTGGCGCGAGCGACACCTCGATATTCTCCAGGAAGTGCCGCGCGAAGCATTTCGCCTGCATGTAGGCGAAGTGCAGACCGAGGCACATATGCGCGCCGCCGCCGAACGGCACGAAGGCGAAACGGTGACGGCCACGCTGTGCGTCCTCGGTGAAGCGCAGGGGATCGAAACGGTCCGGCTCCGGCCAGATCTCCTTCATGTGGTGGGTATAGAGCGGGTTGATGCCGATCGCCGTGCCGGCGGGGATCGCAAAACCCTTGAAGCTGAAATCGCGCATCGCGCGGCGCGGCATCGACGGCACCGGCGGCTTGAGCCGCAGCGCTTCCTTGAACGCCATCTCGGTCAGCGGCATCTTCTCGAGATCGTCGAAGCTGGTCGGCGCGCCGGAGGCGAGGCCGAGCGCGAGCACCTCCGCGCGCAGCCGGTCCTGCCAGTCCGGATTGGCGGCGAGCTCGCCGATGAAGGAGGTCAGTGACGAGGTCAGCGTGTCGTGCGCGGCCATCATCAGGAAGCTCATATGGTCGATGATGTCCTGGTCCGACAGCAGCGCGCCGTTCTCATGGGTGGCGCGGCAGAGCTGCGAGAACAGATCGTCGCCACCGTGATTGCCGCGCCGCAGCGGAATCTGCTCGCGGAAATAGGCGATGATGCGCTTGCGTCCCTTCACCCCTCGCGCCATCTGGGTGCCGGGCAGGGGGCGGCGGATCGGGGTGACGGCGGCGGCCACCATGTCGACGAAGGCGCGGTTGATCTCATCGACCTCGGGCCCGATATCGGCGCCGAGGAAGGAGGCCGCGGCGAGATCCAGCGTAAGCTGTTTCATCGCCGGATAAAGCTGCATCTCGCCCGGCTTCGCCTTCCATTGCGCGACGCGCGCGGAAATGCCGCGGTCGAGGTCGCCGAGATAGGACTTCATCGGCCCGGACTTGAACGCGACCGAGAGCGCCTTGCGATGCAGGCGATGCTCCTCGAAATCGAGCAGCATCAATCCGCGCGGAAACAACAGCCCCAGCACCTTGTCCCAGCCATGGGTCGAGGAGAACAGCTTCTGCTGGTCGAACAGGACAAGCTCGTTGGCCTCGGGCCCGAGCAGCACGACGTTGGTCTCGCCGAAAAAGTGCGTGCGGTAGACCAGTCCGTACTTGGCGCCGTTCGCCTCGATATGGCCCTTGGGATCGGCGAGCACCTGAAAGGTCTTGCCGATGATCGGCCAGCCTTCGTCGCCGGGAATGTGGGTCAGCTCGTTGCGCTTGGGCGGAGTGAACGGAAGCGCAGGGGCGGCCACATTCTGCATCGACATGACGATTGCTCCGGTTGGCTGGCCCCGCAAACATAGCACGATCCGGCCGCGATGAGCTGCGGTCGTCTTGCGCACAAAATCGTCACTCCCACCGCCGTCGTCCCCGCGGAGGCGGGGACCCATAACCACAGGGAGGAGTTGTGGTGCGAGGCTGGTAGCTCCGAGTCTTCGTAAATCCGCATCCTGTGGTTATGGGTCCTCAGATGCGCAATTGCGCATCATGGCTCGCGCTGCGCGCGCCCCGGGACGACGAGTGGAGTGCCTACCGCTTCGCCGCTTCCTTCTGCAGATCCGGCGCGTTGACGGCGGGAATGGCGACGCGGCCGGGGCCCGTCACTTTCAGCGCCTCGGCGGCCTTCTCATTCTCCATGATCTTGGCCATCACGGCCTGACCCGCGCGCTCGAAGATCGCGCGGTTCTCGATCACGAACTTTTGCGACCTGCGCAGTCCGTCGATATAGCCGTTGATCTCCGGCACAACGTAGCGCGCCACCATGTCCCAGCTCCGGCGGGTGTTTTCCGGATTGGCCCAGTCGTGCACGAAGCCGATGACGGCGCCGACGCCGCCGGAGACCTGCATCACGTTCTTGATGGTTTTGACGAGATCGTCGGGCGTGCCGATGGTGGACGCCGCCCCCTCGACGAAGGCGGTCTTGTCGACGGCCTCGTCGGGCGAGGAGAACGCGGTGAGGCCCGGCCGCTGCAGCGTGCCGACATTATATTCGTTGTGCCAGCGCATCAGCCCGGCGCCGGCCTCGCGGCGGGCTTGTTCACGCGTTTCGGCGATGTGCCAGGTCAAGAGCACGCGCCAGTCGGCGCGACGCACCGTGGTGCCGTGCTTCTTGGCGGCATCCTCGGCGAACTGCCATTGCTGCTGCAGCGACATCAGGCCCTGCGTCGTCATCGAGCCCAGCGAGATGATGCCGATGCCGTATTTGCCGGCGAGCGTCATGCCGGAGGGCGAGATCTGCGAAGCCACCACGAACGGCATCTCCTCCTGCAGGGGCAGGATCTGCAGCGCGGCGTCGTTCATCGTGAACCAGTCGCTTTTGGCGGTGACGCGCTCGCCGTTGAAAAGGCGGCGGATGATGCCGATCGCCTCGTCCTGGCGGTCGCGCTGCGTCATCGGATCGATGCCGAGCGTGTGCGCGTCGGAGGCGAGCGCGCCCGGTCCGGAGCCGAAAATGGCGCGGCCGCCGGTCATGTGGTCGAGCTGCACCATGCGCTGGGCGACGTTGAAGGGATGGTGATAGGGCAGCGACACAACGCCGGTGCCGAGCTTGATCCGCTTGGTGCGCTCGCCGGCCGCGGCCAGGAACATCTCGGGCGAGGCGATCATCTCCCAGCCCGAGGAATGATGCTCGCCGCACCAGAACTCGTCATAGCCGAGCGCATCCAGCTGCTCGACCAGGTCGAGATCGCGCCGGAACTGCAGCATCGGATGCTCCCCGATCGGGTGATGCGGGGCAAGAAAGGCTCCGAACTTCAGGGGCGCCATGGCGGTCTCTCCGGCTGAATTTTCTGTTTGTTGGTCGTGTCAGGCTACGTGCCTGACGGCACGAACGCAATCACGCGATGTCCCGCGCGGTGGAATGCAGGCATGCGCGGTGGCAAGCGAGACGTTGCGTAGTCCTCGCCCGCTTCGCGCTTCATCACGATAACGACACGCAGCGCGACTGGGCGGGTCCCTTCATTCGCGTTCGACACCTCCGCGAAGCCTCACAATCAGCGCGCGCAGAATTCCTCGCCTCGCTCTTGTCATTTGTGACATTCGTCATGATGGGCGCCGCATTTCCGGCGCGGATACGCCGCGCATCGGCACGAGATTGCGGACGTTGCGGTTAATACGTGCGGATTCTTGCGAATTTTCAGCCAATTTCCCGAGATTGACAGCGCACGGTCTTTTTATTTTGCGCCGCAGCAACTATCTGGTTGGGCTGGACGTTGAACGTCGCCCACCAGGAACTTGCCGTGTCGTTAGCCAGAAACATCGATCTGTTGAGACGTCTGCCCCGGCTGGACGGACTGCGCTTCGCCGAGCCCGGCCGCGGTGCAGATGGATCGAGCCCGCTGCAGGAGGTCACTGGCTTTGGCGACAATCCCGGCGCCTTGCGCATGTTCGCGTTCGTGCCGGCGCAATTGCAGCGGCCGCGCGCGCTCGTCGTCGTGCTGCATGGCTGCGGGCAAACGGCGGCCGCTTACGATCTCGGCGCGGGCTGGTCGACGCTCGCGCAACATTACGGCTTTGCGCTGTTGATGCCCGAGCAGCAGCGCATCAACAATGCCAACACCTGCTTCAACTGGTTCAATCCGGAGGACACCGCGCGGGACAGCGGTGAGCCGAGTTCGATCCGCGCGATGATCGCGCACATGGTGAAGACGCATCGCATCGATCCCAGGCGCGTCTTCATCACCGGCCTGTCGGCCGGCGGCGGCATGACCTCGGTGATGCTCGCGACCTATCCGGAAGTCTTTGCGGCCGGCGCGATCATTGCCGGGCTGCCTTACGGCATCGCCTCGAACTTGCGCGAGGCGCTCGACGGCATGTTTCATTCCCCGGCGCGCCCTTCGCGCGAGCTCGGCGATCTCGTGCGCAGCGCCTCCGACCATCGCGGCCCTTGGCCGAGGGTCTCGGTGTGGCACGGCAGCGCCGACCGCACCGTCAATCCCGGCAATGCCAACGAGATCGTCAAGCAGTGGCTCGACCTGCATGGCTTGCCCGAACTGCCGATGGCGGAGACCAATGTCGACGGCTATCCGCGCCAGGCCTGGTGGGACAAGGACGGCGAGACGCTGGTCGAGTCCTACGCCATCACCGACATGGCGCACGGCACGCCGCTGGGGCTCGCCGACAACGATCAGCGCTACGGCATCGAAGGCGCCTTCCTGATCGAGGCCGGCATCTCCTCGTCCTACCACATCGCAAAGTTCTTCGGCCTCACCGGCTGGATTGCGGACGCCGCGACGACGAAGGCGGAAGCCAAATCCGCCACGAAGCCCGCGACGAAGCCTGCCGCGAAGCCGGCGCTCTCGCCCGCACCGCATCTCGCCCGCTCGATCCGCACCGCGGTCGCCGCGGAGCCGGCCGAGCCGCAGGGCGAGAAGGTGCGCGGCTTCGACCTCGGCCAGATCATCACGCGCGCGCTCACGGCCGCGGGATTGATGAAGTAGCCTCGCTGTCGTCCCGGACAAGCGCGCCTGAAGCGCGTGCCGATCCGGGACCCATAGCCACAGGACAAAGTTGGGCACGAAGAGGTGACTCCGAGTCCCCGTAACCACATCTCCCTGTGGTTATGGATCCCAGATCTGCGCTTGCGCTTGTCCGGGATGACAGCGGAGTTTGTAGCGGCGGCTTCAATTCAGCTCCGCGAAAAGCTACCCCGTCTGATCGATCACCTCGACCCGCGTCACGCTGATCTCGCCGCCCGCGACCTTCCGCGTCACCTCCTGGTAGTGCTTGAAGAAGTCCCGCGATTGCAGCGTTTTCTGCGCAGCATCGTCGGCGACGCTGGCGAAGTGGAGATAGCTGCCGTCGTCGCGATGCTTCAGGCAACGATAACCGATCCTCCCCTTCAGCTCCGCATCGGCGTCGATCGCCGCGATGAAGCGGCCGATCTCGCGGTGCCATTCCTCCGTCGTGCCGTTCTTGAACGCGTATCTGATCATGAAGTGCTTCATGTGACGCTCCCTGTTCGTCTTGTGCGTCATCATCTGCGCGCTCGATACGATCCCGCAAGTATGGACAAAATTGATAGTATGGACTTTTTCGCCGTTGCTCCTATCCTCATCGCATAGCGTTCGTCGAGCGAAGTGGATACCGGTTCGCGTAAAGAAAACGCGTCAAAACAAGAATCTTCCACGTGGAGGAAACGACATGGCGAAGACGTCTCCCGCGCGCACCTGTCCGGTTGCGGCGTTTCAGAAGATGATCAGCGGCAAATACAAGCTGCGCATCGTCTGGGACCTCAAGGACGGCCCGCGCCGCTACGGCGAGATCAGAAGCGGCTTGCTGCGCGGCGCATCAGGCAGCGCCGAGATCACCCCACGCGTGCTCAGCCGCGAATTGAAGGCGTTGACGATGAGCGGCCTGATCGACCGCAAGGATTTCGGCGAGGTGCCGCCGAAGGTCGAGTACCGCCTGACGCGCAAGGGCAAGAGCTTCGTCCCCGTCGTTGCCGCAATCCGCGAGTGGGGCGAGCGCAATCTCGGTGAGGCGACGGCACTCGCGGACGCCGCTGAATAAGCCTACATCTCGCCGGTGATGAACGGATTGGTCATCCGTTCCTGGCCGATGCTCGAGCCGGCGCCGTGGCCGCAGATGAAGCCGACATCGTCGCCGAGCGGCAGCAATTTCGTCTTGATCGAACTGATCAGCGTGGCGTGACTGCCGCCGGGCAGGTCGGTGCGTCCGACCGAGCCGGCGAACAGGACGTCGCCGACATGGGCAAACCGCAGGTCCTTGTTGAAGAACACCACGCTGCCGGGCGAATGACCCGGACAATGCAGGATATCGAACTGCAAGCCGCCGATCGACACGCTGTCGCCCTCGTCGAGCCAGCGGTCGGGCGTGAAATCGCGTCCTCCCGTCATGCCGAAGCGCGCGCCGCTCGCCACGACGTTGTCGAGCAGGAACTTGTCCGCGACATGCGGTCCCTCGATCGGCACCGTCAGCGCATCGCGCAGCTCGGCCGCGCCGCCGACATGGTCGATATGGCCGTGGGTCAGCCAGATCTTCTCCACCGTGACGCCGGTCTGCTTGATCGCATCCAGGATCTTCGGCACGTCGCCGCCGGGATCGATCACCACGGCCTTCTTCGAAGGCTCGTCCCAGATGATGGTGCAGTTCTGCTCGAACAGCGTCACGGGAACGATGATCGCGCCCGCCTTGGCTTGCCGGGATTCTCGCCGGGATTCTTGGGTGTCGTTTTGCTCGGTCATGGCCTCACAATGCCGATTTTTGCCGGGCCGCCAAGCAAAAGATTCGGGCCCGCGCCAGGGAACAACCGTCACACGGCCGTCCCAATTGGCCCGCCAATTTGAACCGGGGCGTTGCTGTCGCGTTCTCCCGCGCAAGGCGTCAGATTTGGGTGGTCTTCGGCATGGCTCACGACAACGAGAATTGGTGGCGCGACGGCATCTTCTATCAGATCTATCCGCGCTCGTTTCAGGACTCGGACGGTGACGGCGTCGGCGATCTCGCCGGCATCCTCAAGAGGCTGCCTTACGTCAAATCGCTCGGCGTCGATGCGATCTGGCTGTCGCCGATCTTTCCCTCGCCGATGGCCGATTTCGGCTACGACATCTCGGACTATGTCGGTATCGAGCCGCTGTTCGGCACGATGGCCGATTTCGACGCGTTGCTCGCGGCCGCCCACGACAACGGCCTGAAGCTGATCCTCGATCTCGTGCCGAACCACACCTCCGACCTGCATCCCTGGTTCACCGAGAGCCGGTCCTCGCGCGACAATCCCAAGCGCGATTGGTACATCTGGCGCGATCCGGCGCCAGGCGGCGGCGTTCCGAACAATTGGTTGTCCGAGTTCGGCGGCAGCGCGTGGGCTTTCGACGAGGCCACGGGGCAATATTACTATCACGCCTTCCTCGCGCAGCAGCCGGATCTCAACTGGCGCAATCCGGACGTCCGCAAAGCGATCTACGACGTGATGCGGTTCTGGCTGGACAAGGGCGTCGACGGCTTTCGCGTCGACGTGATCTGGCACCTGATCAAGGACGCCGAATTCCGCGACAATCCGGCCAATCCGCACTACGTCGAGGGCCGTCCGCCGAACGAAAAAATCCTCACGCAATATTCTACCGACCAGCCGGAGGTGCATGACGTTATCGCCGAGATGCGGCGCGTCACCGATTCCTATGGCGCGCGCGTCTTGATCGGCGAAATCTATCTGCCGCTGCACCGGCTCGTGGCCTATTACGGCAACGATCTCACCGGCGCGCAGATGCCGTTCAACTTCGCGCTGCTCTCGACCTTCTGGAGCGCCCGCTCGATCGAAAAGATCATCGAGGATTACGAAAAGGCATTGCCGCGCGGCGCCTGGCCCAACTGGGTGCTCGGCAATCACGATCGTCCGCGCGTCGCGAGCCGCGTCGGGCCCGAGCAGGCCCGCGTCGCGGCCATGCTGCTGCTGACGCTGCGCGGCACGCCGACGCTTTACTACGGCGACGAGATCGGCATGCACCAGCTCGCGATCGCGCCGGAGGACGTGCGCGATCCCTTCGAGAAGAACGTCCCCGGCATCGGTGTCGGCCGCGACGGCTGCCGCACGCCGATGCAATGGGATTCCTCGAACTTCGCAGGTTTTTCGCAAGCAAGGCCCTGGCTGCCGCTGCCGGAGGACCACATCCGCGAGAATGTCGCCAATCTCGAAGCCGACCCGCGTTCGATCCTCAACCTCTACAAGCGCCTGATCGGCTTGCGGAAGAGCTGCCCCCCGCTGGTCACGGGCGATTATCATCCGATCGCCGCGCAAGGCGATCTGCTGATCTATCGCCGCGCGGCCGGCGGCAAGGCCGTGATCGTCGCGCTCAATCTCGGCCCCGATCCGGTCGCGGTGACCAGCAGCGCGATCCGTTTCGGCAGCAGCATCCTGCTGTCGACGTTCCTGGATCGCGAAGGTGAGGAGATCGAAGGCGTGCTGGACCTGCGCGGCAACGAGGGCGTGGTGGTGGCGGCGCCCGCCTAACTGTCGTCCCGGGGCGCGACGAAGTCGCGAGCTATGATGCGCAATTGCGCATCTGAGGACTCATAACCACAGGACGCAGTTTTGCGACGATTCGGAGTCGCCCGCTTTGCCCCACACGTCTCCCTGTGGTTATGGATTCCGGGCTCGCGCTGCGCGCGTCCCGGAATGACGGGCGGGATGGAATCGGCTATTCTCCCGCCATGGACAACACCGCCCGCATCACACTCGTGCCGCCGCCGGATCGTCGCCAGTCGGAGACGGCGCTGGCGATCGCGCGCGGCACCGCGCGTCTGTTGCGCTCGCTCGGCTTCTCCTGCATCAGCGAATTGCCGCTGCCGTCGGGCCGGCGCGCCGATCTCGTCGCGCTGAACGAGCGCGGCGAGATCTGGATCGTCGAGATCAAGTCGTCGGTCGAGGATTTGCGCGCCGATCAGAAATGGCACGAATACCGCGCCCATTGCGACCGGCTGTTCTTCGCCTTCACGCAGGATCTGCCGTGCGAGATCTTCCCCGATGACACCGGCCTGATCGTCGCCGACGCCTACGGCGCACACCTGCATTGCGAGGCACCCGAGCACAAGCTCGCCGCCGCCACACGCAAGCAGATGACGGTGCGGTTCGCGATGGCGGCGGCCTTGCGGATCAACCGCCTGGTCGATCCGCAGGGCCATGCGGATTTCTGGGAGTAGGCTGACTTCGTAGCCCGGATGGAGCGCAGCGCAATCCGGGACAATTGCAGCCCGTCGCGCCAATCCCGGATTACGCTGCGCTCCATCCGGGCTTACGCAGTGTCGTAGGGTGGGCAAAGCGAAGCGTGCCCACCAATTAAAATTAATCAGGATCGAAATAGAGAACGTGGGCACGGCGCTTCGCGCCTTTGCCCACCCTACGAGACCTTTACCTCGGCGCGCGCTTAGCCAGGATCCGCTGCAAGGTACGCCGGTGCATGTTGAGCCGGCGCGCCGTTTCCGAGACGTTGCGGTTGCACATCTCGTAGATGCGTTGGATGTGCTCCCAGCGGACGCGGTCGGCCGACATCGGGTTGGCCGGCAGCTCGGATTTGTCCGTGTTGGTCGACAGCAGTGCGGCAACGACGTCGTCGGCATCCGCGGGCTTGGAGAGATAATCGATCGCGCCCATCTTCACCGCGGTCACCGCAGTGGCGATGTTGCCGTAGCCGGTCAGCACGATCGCGCGCGCATCCGGCCGCTTCTTCTTGAGCGCCGAGACCACGTCGAGGCCGTTGCCGTCGCCGAGCCGCAGATCCACCACCGCGAACGCCGGCGCCGATTTGCCGATCTGCGCAAGCCCGTCCGAGACCGTGTCGCATGATGTCACCGAAAAGCCGCGGCTCTCCATGGCCCGTGACAAACGCTCCAGAAACGGCTTGTCGTCTTCAACGATGAGCAGCGAGCGGTCGGTCTGTTCGTTCAGGTCGGCAATGGCGTTCAAGGTTGTTTCCTCTCTCCAGCGCATCGACATATGGCGTCGCAATCGCGCGGTGCCAAGGCGGCAAATGGTCGACCCGCCCCGTTGTGCGACGCAAGGTCGCGGCTATCCTATTGTTTCTTCGAGCGTCTCGATAGCCTCAAAACGCTGTCTCGGCCATGTGATTTGAACCACCGCACCATGGTCCGGAAAGATTCGGTTGGTAAACGAGACCTTCGCGCCGGTGCGCTCCAGCAAGGTGCGCGCGATGAAGACGCCGAGGCCGAGGCCGCGCCGTTCGCCGCCACCATCATCCTGGGGGCGTCGCCGCGACAGATAGGGCTCGCCGATCCGGTTGAGGATATCGGGTGGAATGCCCGGTCCGTCGTCGGAGATCACGAGCTCGATATGATCCTGGTTCCACCAGGCGTTCACCTCGACGGTGGTGCGGGCGAAATCGACCGCGTTCTCGACGATGTTGCCGATGCCGTAGAGGATCGCGGGATTGCGCGAGCCGACCGGCTCCGCCGCCGCGGCCACCGCGATCCGCACCTTGATCTCGACGCCGAAATCGCGATGCGGCGCCACCACCTCCTCGATCAGCTCCGACAGCTTCATGTGATCGAACGGCGCGCCGGTGGGGGAAAGCTGGGTGATCTTGCTGAGGATGTCGCGGCAGCGCTGGGTCTGCTCGCGCAAGGTCTTCAGGTCGGCGGCGATGCTTGGCTCCTTCACCGTCTTTTCCAGCTCGCGCGAGATCAGGAAGATCGTCGCGAGCGGCGTGCCGAGCTCGTGTGCGGCCGCGGCGGCAAGACCGTCGAGCTGGGTCAGGTGCTGCTCGCGCGTCAGCACCAGTTCGGTTGCGGCCAGCGCGTCCGCAAGCTTGCGCGCCTCCTCGGTCACCTGGAACGAGTAGAGGCTGGTGACGCCGATCGCGAGCGCAATCGAAAGCCAGACCCCGACGAGATAGACCGGCGGCAGCACCAGGGGATCCTCGGAATCCCACGGCAGCGGAAAATGGAAGAAGAACAGGATCGACGCGCAGGCCACCGCGAGCAGGCCGAGGCCGAAGGTGAAACGGGCCGGCAGCGCCGTGGCCGAGATCAGCACGGGCGCGAGGAACAGGAACGAGAACGGGTTCTGCAGTCCGCCGGTGAAGAACAACAGGCCGGCCAGCTCGACGATGTTCAGCGCGAGCAGGCCGGCCGCCTGCATCGGCTCCAGCCGCTGCATCGGATTGGCTGCGGTCTGGAGTGCGAGGTTGAGCGCCGCCGAGAGCGCGATGATGCTGACGCAGGGAATGATCTCGACGTTGAACTCCAGCCCCTGGGCCACGATGAAGATCGCGGCGAGTTGCCCCAGCACCGCCAGCCAGCGCAGCCGCAGGATCGTGTCCAGCCGGATATGCCGCTGCGCGTGATGGAAGTCGGAATCGGCAATTTTGGTCATATCGGCCAATGTGGCGGCGCCTTCCAAGGTCACGGACGTCGGGCTGACGGAACCGCCCGGTGAGGAGCCCTTACATCGAGCCTTGCGCTCGCCGATGCAATAGCAGAAGAACGGCCAGCATGACCGAGAATGGCAAGGCTTCAAGTCGGCCGACTGTCGCGGATCGAGATTCGTCCGCGGCAATTGCCGTCGATCACCTCGTCAAGGTCTACAAGCAGACCCGCGCCGTCGACGACATCTCCTTCTCGCTGCCGCGCGGCAGCATCACCGGGCTGCTCGGCGGCAACGGCGCCGGCAAGACCACGACCATCGCGATGATCATGGGCTTGGTGCTGCCGACCTCCGGCCGCGTGCAGGTGCTCGGTCACGAGATGCCGGACGAGAGTGCGTCCGTGCTGGGGCGGATGAATTTCGAAAGCCCCTATGTCGACATGCCGATGCGGCTCACGGTGCGGCAGAACCTCACCGTGTTCGGCAAGCTCTATGCGGTGAAGAACCTCACTGAGCGCATTGCCAGGCTCGCCGCCGATCTCGACCTCGGCGATTTCATCGACCGCGCCAACGGCAAGCTCTCCGCTGGGCAGAAGACCCGCGTTGCGCTGGCAAAGGCGCTGATCAACCAGCCGGAGCTGCTCTTGCTGGACGAGCCGACCGCCTCGCTCGACCCCGATACCGCCGATTGGGTGCGGGCGCATCTGGAGCGGTATCGCCGGGACAACAACGCCACCATTCTCCTCGCCTCGCACAACATGCTCGAGGTCGAGCGGCTCTGCGACCGCGTCATCATCATGAAGCGCGGCCGCATCGAGGACGACGACACGCCCGAGGCGATCATGGCCCGCTACAACCGCACCACGCTGGAGGAGGTGTTTCTCGACGTCGCCCGCGGCCGGGCAAACGGGGCGAAGGAGGCGGTGAGGTGAGGGAGAGCTGTAATCGTAACTTCAATGGAGCGACGTCATTCCGGGGCGCGCGGAGCGCGAGCCCGGAATCCATAACCACAGGCGGCAGCTGTGAGGCGAGACTGGTAAATCCGAGTCTTCGCCAAATTCAATCCTGTGATTATGGATCCCGGGTTCGCGACTACGTCGCGCCCCGGGATGACACTTTCCATCCCGGCCACAGGGTACGGCCATGACCGAGCTCTCCCTCCACCGCGGCATCTCGCTCCACCGCATCGGCGCGATGATCCTGCGCTATTGGTATCTGCTGCTGTCGTCCTGGCCGCGGCTGCTCGAGCTGCTCTATTGGCCGGCGCTGCAGGTCATCACCTGGGGCTTTCTCCAGTATTACATCGCCGAGAACGCCAATTTCTTCGCGCGCGCCGGCGGCACGCTGATCGGCGCCGTCATCCTCTGGGACATCCTGTTCCGCGGCCAGCTCGGCTTCTCCATCTCGTTCCTGGAGGAGATGTGGGCGCGCAACCTCGGCAATCTCATGATGAGCCCCTTGAGGCCGATCGAGTTTCTGTTGGCGCTCATGGTCATGAGCCTGATCCGGCTTGCGATCGGCATCATTCCGATGACCCTGCTCGCGCTGTTCCTGTTTCACTTCAACATCTATGCCCTCGGCCTGCCGCTGATCGCGTTCTTCTGCAATCTGATCTTCACGAGCTGGTCGGTCGGCATCTTCGTCTCGGGCCTCGTGGTGCGTAACGGCCTCGGCGCCGAGAGCATCGTCTGGACCTTGATGTTCGCAATCCTGCCGCTCGCCTGCGTCTACTATCCCGTCAGCGTGTTGCCGGTCTGGCTGCAATACGTCGCCTGGGCGTTGCCGCCGACCTATGCCTTCGAGGGAATGCGCGCGCTGCTGATCGAGCAGACCTTTAGGAGCGATCTGATGATCGAGGCGTTGCTCATCAACGCCGTCCTTTTGGTTGCATCTTTTGGGGCATTCCTTGCCCTTTTGCGCAGCGCAAAGCGGCACGGCTCGCTGCTGTCGGGCGGTGAATAAAGTCACTTTCCCGTGGATTCACGCTGATTTGGCGGTTTTCGGCACGTAGATGTACGGAACCATGCATTGACGCAATATTACGCATTCGGCAGTATGCTGCGATGCGAAGAGGAATATGACGATGCCTATTGGTGAGTTCGGCGGCGCACCGCCCCTGGCGGCAGAAGGCAGTCCGGTCCTGACGACGCCGATGTACTGGATGTACGAGATGGCGCACGCCTCTCTGAATCCGGCGCGTGCGGTCACCGACGCGACCAAGCTGCTGTTTCAGAACCCCCTCAATCCCTGGTCGCGCACCGAGGTCGGCAAGTCGGTCGCCGCGGCCTGCGAATTGTTCGAGCGCACCACGCGCCGCTACGGCAAGCCGGAATGGGGTCTCAACGACACCGAGGTCAACGGCATCCGCGTCCCCGTCGAGATCCGCTCGGTCTGGGAAAAGCCATTCTGCAAGCTGCTCTACTTCGACCGCAAGTTCGCCCGTCCGCTGCGCAGTCCGCAGCCGCGCGTGCTGATCGTGGCGCCGATGTCCGGCCATTATGCGACGCTGCTGCGCGGCACGGTCGAAGCCTTCCTGCCGGCGCATGAGGTCTACATCACCGACTGGGCCGATGCCCGCATGGTGCCCTTGAGCGAAGGCCGCTTCGATCTCGACGATTACATCGACTATGTCATCGAGATGCTGCATGTGCTCGGCGGCAACACCCACGTGATGGCGGTGTGCCAGCCCTCCGTGCCCGTCGTCGCGGCGGTCTCGATCATGGAAGCGCGGCGCGATCCGTTCGTGCCGACCTCAATGACGCTGATGGGCGGCCCGATCGACACCCGCCGCAATCCGACAGCGGTGAACAATCTCGCCCAGGAGCGCGGCATCGACTGGTTCCGCAACCACGTCATCACCAAAGTGCCGTTCCCGCATCCGGGCATGATGCGCGACGTCTATCCAGGATTCTTGCAGCTCAACGGCTTCATCAGCATGAATCTCGACCGGCACATGGATGCCCACAAGCAGCTGTTTGCCCATCTGGTGAAGGGCGACGGCGATCTCGCCGACAAGCATCGCGACTTCTACGACGAATATCTCGCGGTGATGGATCTGTCGGCCGAGTATTACCTGCAGACCGTCGACACCGTGTTCGTGAAGCACTCGTTGCCGAAGGGCGAGATGACCCATCGCGGAACCCGCGTCGATCCTTCCAAGGTCAAGCGCGTCGCGTTGATGACGGTCGAAGGCGAGAACGACGACATCTCCGGTCTCGGTCAGACCGAGGCGACGCACACATTGTGCAGCGCGATTCCCGATCATCGCCGCGTTCATTACGTCCAGAAGGGCGTCGGACATTACGGCGTGTTCAATGGATCGCGTTTCAAGTCGGAGATCGTGCCACGGATTCACGACTTCATGGTTTCGGCTGCGAATCCTGCTTCGTTGCAGGCGCTTGCGGCTGAATAACCTCGAATTTCGGCTTTCCCGTCGAAATTTCGGCCCCTGTCGCGGCCTCCGGCGGGCGCAACTCCACGCCAGATTCGCGGTATTTAGGTAGCTTTATAGGAGTGAGTCTGCCCTCACCCCTTGGGGGTGTTGCATGCGTCCAGCGGGGGCGAAAAAAGCCGGTTCCAACCCCAGTCTGTAGGGTCTCCCGGACGCCTGACCGCTGTATATTGGGCAAATGATTTGTTTTTGCGCCGAGCGCTTCCCATGGCGGCGGTTATGGCAGAATCCGGGCGCCCTCCTGCCCCCCGGACTGACAGACATGGCCACCCGCGCACTCCTTTATCGTAGGCCCCACGAACCGAAGACCCTCGTCATCACCCACGGATCGCAATTTTTTGCGATTCGGCTGCGCCGGCACCGCCGCGCGCGCCGTTACACGCTCAGAATCCATCCGAGCGACCGCGAAGCCATCCTCACCATGCCGCCGCGCGGCACGCTTGCGGAGGCCAAGGACTTCGCACAGCGTCACGGTGCGTGGATCGCAGCGCGCCTCGGCCGCTTGCCGAAGGCCGCACCGTTCCAGCCGGGCACGGTGATACCGCTGCGCGGGACGCCGCATCGCATCGTTCATCGCGCCGGCACCCGCGGCACGGTGTGGACCGAGGTGCGTGACAGCGGTGAGCGCATTCTCTGCGTCGCTGGCGGCCTCGAGCATGTCGATCGGCGCGTCAGCGATTTCCTCAAGCGCGAGGCGCGCCGCGACCTGCAGCGCTCGGCGGAGGTCTACGCGGCCGAGCTCGGGGTCAGGGTCAAGCGCCTCTCGATCCGCGATCAGTCCAGCCGTTGGGGCTCCTGCACCTCGGCCGGCTCGCTGTCGTTCTCCTGGCGGCTGATCCTCGCCCCGCCCTTCGTGCTCGACTACCTCGCCGCGCACGAAGTCGCCCATCTCGTCGAGATGAACCACTCGCCGCGCTTCTGGCGCGTCTGCGGCAAGGTCTGCCCGTCGATGGAGCGCGCCAAGAAGTGGCTCGACACGTACGGGAATGATCTGCACCGGTATGGCGTCGAGGATTAGTTCCTCGCAGATCAGGCCGCGCTCTCAGCGCTGTCATCGCCCGCGAAGGCGGGCGATCCAGTACGCCGCAGCAGCCGTTATGAATCTCGATGCCTCGGAGTACTGGATTCCCCGCCTTCGCGGGGAATGACAGGAGAGAGTGGGCAGGCATCACCGCTCCATTCTCGCCACACTTCGCGACGATTGCGCCGCTTGCCTGATTAATCCCGGCGCATCAACCGCTTCGCAGCATCCAGCGCGCATCGCGCCGGACCTCGTCTTCTACTGTGCATGGGGTTGTTTTCGCAGTTTGTGCTTTGAGGCCCGAAGGGTCCCAACCCACAACTACCGATTCCCGCCGAACAGCCGATCCATCAGCCAGCCATCGAGCCCCGCCGCCGCTTCCGGCCGGACATTGGCGCGCGTCGGAGGCGGCGGGCGATAGCCGCCGGCGTTCGGTTGTGGCGGTGCCGCGGGCGTCGGCGGCGACACCTGCGAGGCCGCCTGCGCGAGGTTCGACAGGCCCCAGCCGCCGGGTGAGCTCGGCAACGCCGCCACCGGCACGCCCTCGTGCGCGGCCTTCATGAAGCGCGACCAGACTTCGACCGGCAGGCCGCCGCCGGTCGCCTTCTTGGTCGGCGAGTTGTCGTCGTTGCCGAGCCAGACGCCGGTGACGAGACTCGCGGTGTAGCCGATAAACCAGGCGTCGCGATAATCCTGGCTGGTGCCGGTTTTGCCCGCCGCCGGCCAGCCCGGGATCTCCGCCTTCTTGGCAGTGCCCGAAACAAGCGTCTCCCGCATCATCGCGTTCATCATGCCGACATGGCGGGGGTCGATGACCTGGTTGCGCTCCTCCGCCTGGCGCATGTAGAGCAGCTTGCCGCTGACTGTCCTGATCCTTGTGACGACATGCGGCGCCACGGCGAGGCCGCCATTGGCGAACGGCGCATAGGCGCCGACCAGCTCGACCATGGAGACTTCGGAGGTGCCGAGCGCGATCGAGGCGTTGGGCTCGAGCTTGGAGGAGATGCCGAGGCGGTGTGCGGTGCGCACCACGTTCTTCGGCCCGACCTCGAGGCCAAGACGGATCGCGACGGTGTTGAGCGACATCGCCAGCGCCTGGGTCAGCGTCACCGCGCCGAAATATTCATGGGTGTAGTTCTCAGGACGCCAGCCCTTGACCTCGATCGGCGCGTCCTGGCGCATGGTGTCGGGCGTCAGCCCCTGCTCGAGCGCGGTCAGGTACACGAACGGCTTGAACGAGGAGCCCGGCTGACGTTTTGCGGTGACCGCGCGGTTGTACTGGCTGTCGGAATAGTTCCGCCCGCCCACCATGGCGCGCACTGCGCCGTCGGGCGTCATGGCGACCAGCGCGCCCTGGCTGACGTTGAACTTCACGCTCTTGGCCGCGAGCTCGTCGATGATGGCGGCTTCCGCCACGCTCTGCAGTTTCGGATCGATCGTGGTCTCGACCTTGATGCTCTCGTCGATCTGCCCGACCAGATCGTCCAGCACCTCGCCGATCCAGTCGGCGACATAGTTCACCGTGCCGGCGCCGGCCGGCTTCACGTTGTAGGAGGGATGGCCGATCGAGGCCTTCGCCTGCGCGTCGGTGATGAACTTCGCATCCGCCATCGCCGCGAGCACGATCTGGGCCCGCGCTTCGGCACCTTCCGGATTGCGGTTCGGGGCAAGGCGGGATGGCGACTTGACGAGGCCGGCCAGCATCGCGGCTTCCGCGACCGTCACGGCCTTCGCCGACTTGCCGAAATATTTCTGCGCTGCCGCCTCGACGCCGTAGGCGCCGGAGCCGAAATAGACGCGGTTGAGATAAAGCTCCAGGATCTCGTCCTTGGAATGCTTGCGCTCCAGCCAGATCGCGAGCTCCACCTCCTGCAGCTTGCGCCGGATAGTGCGCTCCTGGGTCAGGAACAGGTTCTTCGCGAGCTGCTGCGTCAAGGTCGAGCCGCCCTGCGAGACGCCGCGATGAAGCAAATTGGTGACGAGCGCGCGCAGGATGCCGACCGGGTCGATGCCGAAATGCGAATAGAAGCGGCGATCCTCGATCGCGATGAACGCCTTGGGCAAATACGGCGGCAGATCCTTCAGCGCGACATTGGCGCCGGCCATCTCGCCGCGCTGGGCCAGAATGCTGCCGTCGATGCCGACGATCTGGATCGTTGGCGGGCGCTTCGGGATCTCCAGCGACTGGATCGGCGGCAGATGCGCGCCGACATAGATCACGACGCCGATCACCGCGATGACGCCCCACAGGCTCAGCACCGCGCCCCAATAGACAAGGCGGCCGAGACCGAACCCGCCACGCGACTTCGCTCGACGCTTGGCGCCGCTGCGGCCGGCTGGCGCCTTGCGCTCGCGCGGCGGCTCGGTGCCGGCATCCTCGCTCTTGCGCTTGGCGGATGGTTTCGCGGATTTCTTCGGCTTGTCGTCGCCGCCGGGAACGCGGTCTGCCGGGGTGAGCCGCAGATCGGCGAGCGCCGCGGGCAAGCCGAACAGCGGCTCCTTCCGCGCACCCTTTTTCTTTCCCCACGCCATACGCAAAACGCCCGGTCAGCCCGCCCCGCCGAGACGCTAGCGGTCGCTGTTTAAGGCCGGGTTACCCCGGCGTTAACGCACGATTAGGAGATGCGGCATTCGCCGGCCGCAGTTCCGCTTCCGGGGCCGCAAGGCTAGGATCGCTCGTATCAATAAGATGAGGGAGCGCCATGGGCCATATCGATCCGACCAAGGAGATCTTCGCGCAATTCCGGGAGAACGATCGGTCGGGCCCGATCCACATGCTCAACCTGGTGCGCCTGCGCAAAGAGGCGGCCTATCCCGACGGCCGCAAGGCCAGCGGCGCGGAAGCCTATGCGGCCTATGGCCGCGAAAGCGGCCCGGTGTTCGAACGGCTCGGCGGCCGCATCGTCTGGCAGGGCAAATTCGAGCTGATGCTGATCGGCCCGCAGGAGGAACGCTGGGACCATTGCTTCATCGCCGAATATCCAACCGTCGCCGCCTTCGTCGAGATGATCCGCGACCCCGTCTATCGTGAGGCGGTGAAGCACCGCCAGGCCGCGGTGGAGGATTCGCGGCTGATCCGGCACGCCGTGCTGCCGGTCGGGAAGAACTTTGGAGAGATACCGACCTGAACGCCAAGTAGGAGGCTCTCTCGATCGTCATGGCCGGGCTTGACCCGGCCATCCACGGCTTCCTTGACGCCCCAACAACGTGGATGCCCGGGACAAGCCCGGGCATGACGTCGCAGAGGCAGATGCGTTCTAGCCCGACGGGCCGGTGTCCTCGATGATCGGTCCGAACAGCTCCCAGCGCTCGCCGTTGAACTTCATCATCTGCATCTGCTTGTTGACGCGGTAGTCGTTCGGCCCGGTGTTGATCTTGATGCCGGGCAGCGCCAGGCTCGGCGTGTAGCCCTTGATATTGGCGGCCTGCTTCATGATGTTCGCACGCGTCAGATCGTCGCCGCATTGCTTCAAGACCTGCACCAAGAGCTCGGCGACCGAATAGGCGTAGGTGTTGATGGTGTTGAGCTTGTCACCTTCCGGGAAATACTTGTCCATGAAAGCGAAGAAAGCCTTCACGCCGGGATCGTCCTTCCACTGCGGGTCGCTCGGCTCCTTGCCGTAATTGGTCGAGATGATGCCCTTGGAGATGTCGAGGCCTGCCGGCTTCAGCGTCGCCGAAATCGGGCTCGCATTGATGTCGAGGATGTGCACCGGCGTCCAGCCGAGATCGGCAAGCTTCTTGATAGCCTGCGCCGCGAATTTCGGCGTCGAGGCGTTATAGAACAGGTCGACGCCCATCGACTTCAGCTTCACCACCTGCGAGTCGACGGTGGGGTCGGTCACCTCATACGACACCTCGCCGACGATCATGTTGGCCTTGTCGCCGAGGCCGCTCTTGAGGCCGGCAAGATAGTCGCGGCCCATGTCGTCGTTCTGGTAGAGCACGCCGATCTTGGCGTTGGGGTGATTGGCGAGAATGTATTTTGCGTAGATCCGCCCCTCGGACACATAGTTGGGATTGTAAGCGATGGTCCAAGGATAGTTCTGCGGATCGTTGAAGCGCGCGGCGCCGGTCGAGGCCAGCAGCTGAGGTACCTTCTTGCCGTTGAGGTACTTCTGCACGGCGGCGTTCGCGGCTGTGCCGATCAGCTGAAAGGTGAACAGGACCTCGTCGCCCTCGACCAGCTTGCGCACCTGCTCGACGGTCTTCGGCGGCGAATAGGCGTCGTCATACTGGATCAGGTTGATCTTGCGGCCGTTGATGCCGCCCTGATCGTTGATCATCCTGAAATATGCGGCCTGGGTCTTGCCGATATTGGCGTAGACCGAATAGGCGCCGGAGAACGGCACGGTCTGGCCAATCTTGATCTCGGTGTCGCTTGCGCCGGTGTCGTATTTCTTCTGGGCGAGGGCCTGGCTGGTCGAGACTGCGACGGCGAACGCCGCCGTGGCAGCTAGAAAGGCTCTGCGATTGTTCATATTGGAACGTTCCTCCTGACGGAATTATCGGCCGATGGTCTTTCTCCGTTGATTGCAACGGTCGCCATCGCTGCCGAAGATTGTGGAGGAAGCTTCGCCGCAGCGCAAGGATCGCGGCGCTGTGCCGTAGCGTCTCAGGCGAGAAACATCGCAATCAGCGCGATTGCCGCCGGCAGCGCCTGCACGATCAGAATCCGCGTGCTGACGGTCGCCGCGCCATAGGCGCCGGCCACGATTACGCAGAGCAGGAAGAACACCTTGATCTGGAATGCGAAGGCCGGGTTGCCGTGGAACAGGCCCCAGACCAGGCCGGCCGCGAGGAAGCCGTTATAGACACCCTGATTGGCGGCCAGCACCCTGGTGATCTCGGCCTTCTCGGGCGAATTCCAAAACACCTTCAGGCCCAGCGGCTTGTCCCAGAGAAACATCTCCAGGACGAGGAAGAAGACGTGCAGCGCCGCGACCAGCGCCACCAGGATATTGGCGATCAGGATCAAGGTGAGCTCCCCCAAAAGCATCAGCTTTCGGGTGGACGTTAGCACGGCCGCCGTGGCAAGTGCGATCGATGTGTTTCGATTGCTGGTGCCCCAATGTCCGCTCGATCAACCAAGGTGCCTGAACGCTTCGGTCTCGACCACCTGGCGACGCCGATCGGGATTGCGCTGCTCGTCACCGATGCCGAGGGCAAGCTGCGCGCGCTCGACTGGGAAGACTATGAGCACCGCATGCGCGATCTGCTGCGCCTGCACTATGGCACAGTGGATCTGCGTGATCAGCCTGCGCCGTCGGACATGCGGACCGCACTATCGCGCTATTTCGACGGTGATCTCGGTCAGCTCCAGAGCATCGCATGGCGTATCGCCGGCACGCCGTTCCAGCAAAAAGTCTGGACCGCGCTCGCGCAGATCCCCGCCGGCACCACGATGAGTTACGGCGCGCTCGCCGCGAAGATCGACATGCCCAGGGCGATACGAGCCGTCGGCCACGCCAACGGCTCAAATCCGATCAGTGTGGTGCTCCCGTGCCATCGCCTGATCGGAGCGGACGGTTCGCTGGTGAAGTATGGTGGTGGCCTCGAGCGGAAGAGATGGCTGCTGCGGCACGAGGGGGTGGAGGTTTAGGTCTTTCAATTCGTCATTCCGGGGCGCGCGTAGCGCGAACCCGGAATCCATCGGGCGACACCGACGGTACCGATAAATGGATTCCGGGTTCGCCGCTACGCGGCGCCCCGGAATGACGAGTGGAGAGAATCCCCCGAGCGTCCTACGCCGCCGGCTGCACCGCCTTGTCGCCGGCCATCACATGGGTCAGCGCGCTCTTGATCGCGGCCTGGCGCGTCGGCGCGTTGATCTGGGCGCCCAGCAGGTCGGTGACGTAGAACACGTCGCGCGCGCGCTCGCCGAAGGTCGCGACATGGGCCGAGGCGATGTTGAGATTGAGCTTGGAGATCGCGGTGGTCAGCTCGTAGAGCAGGCCGGGCCGGTCGAGCCCGGAGACCTCGATCACGGTGTAGCGATCGGACCATTGGTTGTTGATGGTCACCTCTGGTTCGATCACGAAAGGCTTCGCCTTGCTGCGCACGGTGCGCCGCGCCACCACTTCGGGCAGGCGCAGCTTGCCCTCCAGCACGTCCTCGATCATCTCACCGATGCGCGTGGCGCGCCGTCCCTCGTCCTCGTCGCGGTCGTATTCGCGCGAGATCGAGATGGTGTCGAGCGCGCGGCCGTCGGTCGTGGTGTAGATCTGGGCGTCGACGATGTTGGCGCCGGCCGAGGCGCAGGCGCCGGCGATGATCGACAGCAGCCAGGGATGGTCGGCGGCGAAGATCGTCAGCTCGGTGACGCCGCGCACCTCGTCGAAACCGACATTGATCGCGAGCTTGTGGCCGGCCTGCTCGCTGGAGCGGACGAAGCGGGCGTGCCGGATCTTGCGCGGCAGCTCGACCTTGAGCCAGTAGGCCGGATAGTGCCGGCCGATATAGGCGTCGAGCTCGTCGTTCGGCCATTCGGCGAAGGCCATGCGGAATTCGGCGTGCGCAGCGGCGAGGCGCTTGCCGCGGTCGACCTCTGAGAAGCCGCCGGTCAGCACCGGCTCGGTCTCGTAGTATAGCGAGCGCAAGAGCTGCGCCTTCCAGCCGTTCCACACGCCAGGGCCGACGCCGCGGATGTCGGCGGTGGTCAGGATGGTCAAGAGCTTCATCTGCTCCACAGACTGCACCACGGCAGCGAAATTCTCGATGGTCTTGCGATCGGAGAGGTCGCGCGACTGCGCGACTGTGGACATCGTCAGGTGCTCCTCGATCAGCCAGGCCACGAGCTCGGTATCGGCCGGGCTGAAGCCGAGCCGCGGGCAGAGCCGCCGCGCCACCTTGGCGCCGGCGATGGAGTGGTCCTCGGGACGGCCCTTGGCGACGTCGTGCAGCAGCGTTGCGATGTAGATCACCGCGCGGTGCTCGGGCCGGATCTTGCGGAACAGGTCGCTCGCCAGCGCGAACTCCTCGATGCCGCCGCGCTCGATGTCCTGGAGGAAGCCGATGCAGCGGATCAGGTGCTCGTCGACGGTGTAGTGATGATACATGTTGAACTGCATCATCGAGACGATCTTGCCGAAGGCGCGGATGAAGTGACCGAGCACGCCGGTCTCGTTCATCCGCCGCAGCACGATCTCGGCATTGTCCGAGGTCAGGATCTCCATGAACAGCCGGTTGGCCTCGGGATTTTCGCGCAAGCCCGCATTGATCAGGCCGAGCGAGCGCGTCACGTCGCGCATCGCATCCGGATGGAAGGCAAGGTTGTTCTTCTGCGCGAGGCGGAAGATGCGGATCAGATTGACCGGGTCGTGCTTGAACACGTCGGGCGCGGCAACATTGATGCGGTTGTTGTCGACGATGAAGTCGTCGCTGTCGGGGACGCGCCGCTTCACTGCGCTCGGTCGCAGCCGCGCCATCACCCGGCTCAGCACCGGCGCGGGCTTGGCCTGCTGGTCCTCGAGCTTGGCGCAGAGGATGGCGGTGAGGTTGCCGACTTCCTTGGCGACCAGGAAGTAGTGCTTCATGAAGCGCTCGACGTCCTGCATGCCCGGATGCGAGGTGTAGCCGAGACGTATCGCGATCTCGCGCTGGAGATCGAAGGAGAGGCGCTCCTCGGCGCGACCAGAGTAAAAATGCAGATTGCAGCGCACCGACCAGAGGAAGTCGGCGCAGCGGCGGAAGGTGCGATATTCCTGCGCGTCGAACACGCCGCGCCCGACCAGCTCGTGGGTGTCGCGGACGCGGTAGACGTATTTGGCGATCCAGAACAGTGTGTGCAGGTCGCGCAAGGCCCCCTTGCCGTCCTTGACGTTGGGCTCGACCAGATAACGCGACTGGCCGCCGCGGCGGTGGCGCTCCTCGCGCTCGGCGAGCTTTGCGGTGACGAATTCGGACGCGGTGCCCTGCACCACCTCCTTGTCGAAGCGCTCGACCAGCTCGTCATAGAGCGGCTTGTCGCCGGTGAGGAAGCGCGTCTCCAGGATCGCGGTGCGGATGGTCATGTCGCCGCGCGCCTGCCGGATCGATTCATCGACCGATCGCGTGGCGTGGCCGACCTTCAACCCCATGTCCCAGAGGCAATAGAGGATCGCTTCGGCGACCTGCTCGCCCCAGGCGGTCTGCTTGTAGGGCAGGATGAAGAGCAGATCGATGTCCGATTCCGGCGCCATCAGGCCGCGGCCGTAGCCGCCGGTCGCCACCACCGCCATGCGCTCGGCGCCGCTCGGGATCGGCGAGCGGTAGAGATGGCGCGTCGCGGCCGAATACAGGATGCGAATGATCTCGTCCTGCACGTGGCACAGCCGCTCGGCGCAGCGGCGGCCGTGGCGGTCCTTCAGAAGGATCGCCTGGGCGGCGGCGCGCGCCGCGATCAGCTCCGCCTTGAGCAATAGCGCCATCGCCGTGCGGAACGCGTCCTCGCGCCCCTCGTGCTTCTCGGCAAGCGCATCGACCGCGGCGGTGATCCGTGCGGTATCGAAGCGCTCGTCCACCTGTGGCTTCTGCTCAGTCGCGACGCTGTCCATGTCTTACCGGATATAAGAGGTGACAGGCGCTGTCACGAGACATTCGCAAGGGACGACCGGCGAGTTTCGCCACGCAGATGAATCGGCTTCGATACCGATATCGGCGCCTGGGGTAACGTCATGAATGTGCTCAGATTTTTCTCCTGGATCCCGGCTGGTCATGACTGCCTCCACCAATCATGGGCTGACACAAAACCAATCGCGCTCTATACCGCTCGTCGATATCCCCGGGAGAGAACAAGATGGACGCTGCAGAGCTGCGCCAGATGCAGGCCCCGATCAAGGAGCGCTACAAGACCGATCCCAAGGCTGCGCTGATCACGCTGAAGGCCAAGGGCTCCACCGATAGCGAAGGCATTGCGTGCAAGGTCGAGACCGGCCGCGCTATCGCGATGGCCGGCCTGCATCCGGGCACAGGCGGTTCCGGCCTCGAGCTCTGCTCCGGCGACATGCTGCTCGAAGCCCTGGTCGCCTGTGCCGGCGTCACGCTGAAATCGGTCGCGACCGCGATCGAGGTGCCCTTGAAGACCGGCAACGTCTATGCCGAGGGCGATCTCGATTTCCGCGGCACGCTCGGCATCGACAAGGAGACCCCGGTCGGCTTCGCCGAGATCCGCCTGCGCTTCGAGGTCGACACGTCAGCGCCGCAGGACAAGCTCGATCTGCTGCTCAAGCTCACCGAGCGGTATTGCGTGGTCTATCAGACCATCAAGAACGGCCCGAAGGTTTCGGTGTCGATGCAAAGGATGTAAGACGCAGGTCGTCATTCCACCGATTGGTGTTGTCCCGGGGCGCGCCGCTTGGCGCGAGCCCGGGACCCATAATCCCCGGCCGTCGGGATTTTCGGACGGTCGTTGCTCCTAGCTCTTAAGCCACCATGGCCTGTGGTTATGGATTCCGGGCTCGCGCTTCGCGCGCCCCGGAATGACAGATAAAATGTCCCTCGATCTCCACTTCCTTCTCTTCCTGCTCCTGCGCATGGCGATCGCGGCGGCGTTCGTGGTGACGGCATCGATCATCACCGAACGCTCGGGACCCGTGATCGGCGCGCTGATCGCGACCCTGCCGGTCTCGGCCGGGCCGTCCTACGTCTTCCTTGCGATCGATCATGACGCCGCGTTCGTCGCCCAGGGCGCGCTGGCGAGCCTGCCGGTCAATGCGGCAACGATCTTGATGTGCCTCACTTACGTTGTGCTGTCGCAGCGGCACACTCTCGTGGTGAGCTGCGGCAGCGCTTTCGCGGTATGGATCGGGATGGCCTCGATCATCCGCCAGTTCGACTGGTCGCTCGCCGCGGGGCTCGCCGCCAATCTGATCGCGTTCGGCATCTGCATTCCACTGCTCGCGCGCTATCGCCATGCGAAGATGCCGCTGGTGACGCGCCGCTGGTACGATGTGCCGATGCGCGCTGCGCTGGTTGCGACCCTTGTCGCCATCGTGGTTTCGACATCGAGTTGGGTCGGCCCGCGCATCAGCGGCATCATTGCACTCTTTCCCGTGGTGTTCTCCAGCATCATGGTCATCCTGCATCCGCGCATCGGTGGACCGCCGACCGCTGCCGTGCTCGCCAACTCCGCCTGGGGCCTGCTCGGATTTGGCATGGCGATTGCGGTCCTGCACGTTGCAGTCGTGTGGTTCGGCTCCGCCGCCGGCTTGTGCCTCGCGCTCGCAACTTGCGTGGCATGGAATCTGACGCTGTGGAGAATAGGACGGCGCGCCTTGCGCCGCACGCGGCCGATGCCGTGAGACTACGGATATGCGCGACGCGACGTCGCGAGAAGCCGATGTGGCCCGCTCGGATCAACCGTTGAATGAGCGCCATCATTTCAAGTCCTGCCGTACTGTTCCGGTGTGAGCTCCAGCGGCTCCTCGCGCTGACATGCTGATAACCCCCGTCGAATTCCCGACAGTAAAATTAGAACTTTGTTCGAGCTTTTGCCGTAAAGAATCAGGCTGCTCGCCCGCTTCGTTGCTGTCCGACCATCGCGACGGACCTTCCAATCGGATCTGGGGGAGACGCAGATTGGAATATGTCAGCACTGCTGCGCGATCAGTTCCTCGATACTGACGAGCATATCCCCCTTCGGCTCAATTCGAGATGGAGATTTCCTGATGTTCGGCCGTAAATTCCACACTGATGCACAATCGCGGCTCGATGCCATCGGCCGTTCGCAGGCGATGATCGAATTCAATCTTGATGGGACGATCATCACGGCCAACAAGAATTTTCTCGACGCACTCGGCTACCGGCTCGAGGAGATCCAGGGCAAGCATCACTCGATGTTCGTGCCGGCCGACCAGCGCGACAGCGCCGAGTACAAGGCGTTTTGGGCCGCATTGAACCGTGGCGAGTATCAGGCGCGCGAGTTCAAGCGGATCGCGAAAGACGGCCGCGAGGTCTGGATCGAAGCATCCTACAATCCGGTGCTCGACGGCAACGGCAAGACGGTGATGGTCGCCAAGATTGCGACCGACATCACCGCGAAGAAGATCCGCAGCATGACGGACGCCTCCAAGATCGCTGCCATCAGCCGCGCCCAGGCCGTCATCGAGTTCAAGCTCGACGGCACCATCCTCTCGGCCAACGAGAATTTCTGCAAGGCGCTCGGCTATTCGCTCGACGAGATCAAGGGCAAGCATCACAGCCTGTTCGTGGCCGAGGCCGACCGAAACAGCCCGGCCTATCGCGAATTCTGGGCCGCGCTCAACCGCGGCGAATACCAAGCCGGCGAGTTCAAGCGGATCGGCAAGGGCGGCCGCGAGGTCTGGATCCTTGCCTCCTACAATCCGTTGCTCGACGAAAACGGCAAGCCGTACGGCGTGGTCAAGTTCGCGACCGACGTCACCGCGGAGAAGCTGAAGAATGCCGATCTCGCCGGCCAGATCGCGGCGATCGACAAGGCCCAGGCCGTGATCGAGTTCAACATGGACGGCACGATCATCACCGCCAACGCCAACTTCCTCGGCGCGCTCGGCTATTCGCTGGCCGAGATCAAGGGCCGCCACCACAGCATGTTCGTCGAGCCCTCCGAGCGCGACGGTGCCGGCTATCGCGAGTTCTGGGCCGTGCTCAATCGTGGCGAGTACCAGGCGGCGGAGTACAAGCGCATCGGCAAGGGCGGCAAGGAGGTCTACATCCAGGCCTCCTACAATCCGATCCTCGACCTCAACGGCAAGCCGTTCAAGGTCGTGAAATACGCCACCGACGTCACCAAGCAGGTCCTGGTCCGCATGGGCAACGAGCGCGTGCGGGGCATGATGGAATCGGTCGCCGCCGGCTCGGAGGAGCTCAACGCCTCGGTGCGGGAGATCTCCGAGGCCATGACCAAGTCGCGCGAGACCGCGATGGGCGCGGTCGAGCAGGTCGGCGCCGCCGACGCGCAGGCCCAGCGCCTCACCGAGGCCGCGCAGGCGATGAGCGGCATCGTCGAGATGATCAACAACATCACGGGGCAGATCAACCTGCTCGCGCTCAACGCCACGATCGAATCGGCGCGCGCGGGCGAGGCCGGCCGCGGCTTCGCGGTGGTCGCTTCCGAGGTCAAGAGCCTCGCCAACCAGGCCAAGCAGGCGACCGACAAGATCGGCCAGGAGATCGGCAGTCTCAACAGCATCTCCGGCGACGTCGTCAGCGCGCTCGGCTCGATCAAGCAGGCGATCAACAATGTCAGCGAGTACGTGACCTCGACCGCTGCCGCGATCGAGGAGCAGAGCACGGTGACCAACGAGATGTCGACCAGTATGCAGCGCGCCGCCGCGGAAGCCGCGGCGATCGCGGCGCGGGGCTAGGCCGGGCTCGGAATTGTAGGGTGGGCAAAGGTGCGCTCTTTGCGCGCCGTGCCCACCATCTCTCCCCGATCGCTTCATGGAGCGGTGGGCACACTCCGCTTCGCCCGCCCTACGGCACCATCACTGCTTCGGCAGCTTCGCCTTCAGCGCATACAGAGCATCGAGCGCCTCGCGCGGCGACATCTCGTCGGGGTGCAGCGCCTTCACCGCCTCCATGAGCAGCTCCGCTTCGCTCGGCGGCGCGGCTTCAGTGGCGGCGCGCGAAGGGACAGCGAACAGCGGCAGATCGTCCACCAGGGCTCGTGCGGTCTGGCCGCGGTCCTGCGCCTCCAGCTTGGACAGCACCGATTTGGCGCGCGTGATCACCGCCGGCGGCAGGCCGGCGAGTTTCGCCACCTGGATGCCGTAGGAGCGGTCGGCCGAGCCCGGCAGCACCTCGTGCAGGAACACGACGTTACCCTGCCATTCCTTCACCCGCACCGTGGCGTTGAACATGCGCGGCAGCTTGGCCGCGAGCGCAGTCAGCTCGTGATAATGCGTCGCGAACAATGTGCGGCAGCGGTTGCTCTCGTGCAGATGCTCGATCGCGGCCCAGGCGATCGAGAGGCCGTCGAAGGTCGCGGTGCCGCGGCCGATCTCGTCGAGGATGACGAGCGAGCGCTCGCCGGCCTGGTTCAGGATCGCCGCGGTCTCGACCATCTCCACCATGAAGGTGGAGCGGCCGCGGGCGAGATCGTCGGCGGCGCCGACGCGCGAGAACAGGCGGTCGACGATGCCGATCCGCGCCCGCGTCGCCGGCACGAAGCTGCCGATCTGGGCCATCAAGGCGATCAGCGCGTTCTGGCGCAGGAAGGTCGATTTACCGGCCATGTTGGGACCGGTGAGCAGCCAGAGCTGGCCTGACTTCTGCGCCGGCGCGGGAGAGAGGTCGCAGGCATTGGCGATGAACGGCTCGCCGTTGCGCTTGAGCGCCTGCTCGACCACGGGATGGCGGCCGGCCTCGATCGCAAAGCTGAGCGAGCCGTCGACCTCGGGCCGCTCATAGTTCTCGTCCACGGCGAGCTTGGCCAGCGAGGTCGCGACGTCGAGCAGCGCAAAGCCTTGCGCCGCGGCGCGCAGATCGTCGCTAATCGCGAGCGCCTTGCCGCAGAGCCGCTCGAAGATCTCGAGCTCGAGGCCGAGCGCGCGGTCGCCGGCATTGGCGATCTTGGCCTCGATCTCCCCTAACTCGGCGGTGGTGAAGCGCACCTGTCCCGCCAGCGTCTGGCGATGGATGAAGGTCGCGTTCAGCGGCGGCGACATCAGCTTGTCGCCGTGCTGGGCGGTGACCTCGACGAAATAGCCGAGCACGTTGTTGTGCCGGATCTTGAGACCCTTGACGGAGGTCGCATCGGCGTAGCGCGCCTGCATCGAGGCGACCACGAGGCGCGAGGCATCGCGCAGGTTGCGCGCTTCGTCGAGCGCCGGCTCGTAGCCCTGGCGCACGAAGCCGCCGTCGCGCTTGATCAGCGGCAGCTGCTCGTCGAGCGCGCTGGCGAACTCGGCTGCGAGGGCGCGCGACGGCCGCTGCAGCGCCGCCATCACCGCCGCGATTTCCTGCGGCGGCTGATCCATTTCGGCGAGCCGCGTCAGCACCTGGTCGGCGGCGATGATGCCGTCGCGGATGCCGGCGAGGTCGCGCGGCCCGCCGCGGCCGACCGAGAGTCTGGCCAGAGCGCGCGACATGTCGGGCGCGCCGCGCAGGATGCTGCGGATGTCCTCGCGCGCGGCGGAATCGGCCACGAAGGTGCTGACCGCGTCCAGCCGCCGGGCGATCGCCGGCGCATCGGTCAGCGGCGCCGCCAGACGCTGCGCCAGCAGGCGGGAGCCTGCCGAGGTCACGGTGCAGTCGATCGCGTCGAGCAGCGAGCCGCGGCGTTCGCCGGCGAGCGTGCGCGTCAGCTCGAGATTGGCGCGCGTCGCCGGGTCGATCGCCATGGTCGCACCCGAGGCTTCGCGCGCGGGCGGCGACAGCGGCGGATGCTTGCCGACCTGGGTGCGGTCGACATAGGTGACGGCGGCGGCCGCCGCGGTGGCCTCCAGTCGCGTCAGCTGCGCGAGCCCGTCCATGGTCGCGACGGCAAAGTAGTCGCAGAGCCGCTTCTCCGCGGTGGCGCCGTCGAAGACGTCGCGGGTCAGCGGCGTCACGGCCGGCAGCTCCCGCAAGGTCTGGCCGAGCTCGTTGTCGCCAAAGAGCGCGTCGGTGACGATCGCCTCGTTCGGGTTGATGCGCGCCAGCGTCGCGGCGAGCTCGCCGCCCGAGACCTCGGTGACCATGAATTCGGCCGTCGAGATGTCGATCCAGGCAAGGCCGAAGCGGTCGCCGCCGGCGGAGGAGCGGGCGCGCGCGATCGCCAGCAGGTAATTATTGGCGCGTGCATCCAGCAGCGTGTCCTCGGTCAGCGTGCCAGGCGTCACCAGCCGCACCACGCCGCGGCGTACCACGCTCTTGTTGCCGCGCGCTTTCGCCGCGGCAGGATCCTCGGTCTGCTCGCAGACCGCGACCCGATGCCCGGCGCTGATGAGACGATGCAGATAATCCTCTGAGCGCTCGACCGGCACGCCGCACATCGGGATATCCGCGCCCTGGTGCTTGCCGCGCTTGGTCAGGACGATGCCGAGCGTCCTCGAGGCGATCTCGGCATCCTCGAAGAACAGCTCGTAGAAGTCGCCCATCCGGTAGAACAGCAGCAAGCCCTGATGCGCCGCCTTGATCTCCAGATACTGCTCCATCATCGGCGTGACGCGCGCGGCAGCCTCGGCCTGCGGCGCGGGCGTGTCATCGGCGGGCGGAACTTGTATCGGCTGTTGCATCGTCATGGGCGGCGCAACCTACAAAATTTCGGCACCTGCTCCTATTTGCTTTGCCGGGGAAGCGAAGGTTTTCCACGTTGTCCGTGTAGCGCATGCGGCTGCCACATTTTCCGCCGTCATTCCGGGATGCGCCGGAACGGCGCAGGCCCCGAATCCATCGGGCCGCACGTCACGCCGACAAATGGATTCCGGGTTTGCGCCAAATGGCGCCCCCCGGAATGACGTCTGCTCCGCGAAACCGTCAATTGACCTGCCGCGGGCGCCCTCCTAAAACTCCGCCGACATTGAAGAATTTGGCCGGATCGCGGCATTCAGGGAGAACAACGATGCGTGACGTCTTTATCTGCGATGCCGTGCGGACCCCGATCGGCCGTTTCGGCGGCTCGCTCGCCAAGGTGCGCGCCGACGATCTCGCCGCCGCCCCGATCAAGGCGCTGATGGCCAAGCACCCCAATCTCGATTGGGCACAGGTGGACGAGGTGTTCTTCGGCTGCGCCAACCAGGCCGGCGAGGACAATCGCAACGTCGCGCGCATGGCGCTGCTGCTGGCGGGCCTGCCGGATTCGGTTCCCGGCCAGACTCTGAACCGGCTCTGCGCCTCGGGCCTCGATGCGGTCGGCGCCGCGGGCCGCGCCATTCGTTCCGGCGAGATCGATCTCGCGATTGCCGGCGGCGTCGAATCGATGACCCGCGCGCCCTTCGTGATGGGCAAGGCGCAGGAAGCCTTCTCGCGCTCGGCCGAAATCTTCGACACCACGATCGGCTGGCGCTTCATCAATCCGCTGCTGAAGGCGCAGTATGGCGTCGATGCGATGCCGGAGACCGGCGAGAACGTCGCCGAGGAGTTCCAGGTCTCGCGCGCGGACCAGGACGCCTTCGCCATCCGCTCGCAGCAGCGCGCAGGCGCAGCGATCGCCGCCGGCTATTTCGCGGAAGAAATCACGCCCATCACCATTCCCGGCGGCAAGGCCGGCCCGATCACCATCGACAAGGACGAGCATCCGCGTCCTGAGACCACGCTGGAAGGTTTGGCAAAACTGAAGCCGATCGTGCGCAATCCCGGCACCGTCACGGCCGGCAACGCCTCCGGCGTCAATGACGGCGCCGCCGCCATGATCCTGGCCTCGGAAGCCGCGGTCAGGAAGCACGGCCTGACGCCCCGCGCCCGCATCCTCGGGCTCGCCTCGGCCGGCGTGCCGCCGCGGATCATGGGCATCGGCCCGGTGCCGGCGACCCGCAAGCTGATGGAACGGCTGGCTAAGAAGATCAGCGATTTCGACCTGATCGAGCTGAACGAAGCTTTCGCTTCGCAGGGCATCGCCTGCATGCGCCAGCTCGGCGTCGCCGATGACGCCGATTTCGTCAATCCGCATGGCGGTGCCATCGCGCTCGGCCATCCGCTCGGCATGAGCGGCGCCCGCCTCGCGCTCACCGCCGTGCACGGCATGGAGAAGCGCGGCGGCAAGCTCGCACTCGCCACGATGTGCGTCGGCGTCGGCCAGGGCGTCGCGGTCGCGATCGAAAAGCTGAATTGAACTCTCTCCTTCGCCTCTCCCCGCTCTTTGCGGGGATAGGCGAAGAGCCCGGGCTCGCGCATTTCTCTCGCGTTCCGGAAAGACAGGGAGAATAGCCTGTGATCATCGAGCGCGAGAAGGACGTCACGGCCGCGGCCCTGGCGGTAATGGAGCGGACATCCGATCCGCGGCTGCGCGAGATCATGCTCTCCCTGGTCAAGCATTTGCATGCCTTCGTCCGCGATGTCAGGCTGACCGAGAAGGAGTTCCGCGACGCCGCGGCGATCGTGGCCGAGCTCGGCAAGCTGACCACCGACACGCATAACGAAGTCGTGCTGATGGCGGGGTCGCTCGGCGTCTCCTCGCTGGTGTGCCTGCTCAACAACGGCGATCAGGGCAATACGGAGACCGATCAATCATTGCTCGGCCCGTTCTGGCGGTTGAATTCGCCCCGGGTCGAGAATGGCGGATCGATCGTGCGCTCGGAGACACCGGGAGCCACGCTGTTGGTCAGCGGCCGCGTCGTCGATCAGGACGGCCGGCCGGTCGCCGGTGCCGAGGTCGATGTCTGGCACGCCTCGCCGGTCGGCCTCTACGAGAACCAGGACCCCGAGCAGGCCGACATGAACCTGCGCGGCAAGTTCACGACCGATTCTGACGGGCGCTTTTCCTTCCGCTCGGTGATGATGGTCGGCTATCCCATTCCGACCGATGGTGTCGTCGGCCGCCTGCTCGCGGCGCAGGGCCGCCACCCCTATCGTCCCGCGCATCTGCATGCCCTGATCTTCAAGCCGGGATTCAAGGTGTTGATCTCGCAGGTCTATGATCCCAGCGACCCCCATATCGACAGCGACGTGCAGTTCGGTGTGACGCAGGCGCTGATCGGCAAGTTCGTGCGCCACGATACGCCGCATCCGACGGCGAAGGACGCCTCGTTGCCTTGGTATTCGCTCGACCATACCTACCGGCTCGAGGCCGGAGAGGCCGTGCTTCCGCGTGCGCCGATCAGGTAGCAGCGGCCGGCTGCCATGCGCGGGAACGCCGCCAAACCGGCTTTCCCAAATTAGTTATATCCTATAATGATTGGCGGAAGAGTTGACCGGCCGGACCGAAAACGGCCGGGGAGGAGTTCGCCAATGACATTCATCTATCCCACCGGCAGCAACGCGGCGCATCCGCTGCCGCTGTCGCCCGACTACAAGAGCTCGATCAAGCGCGCGCCGAACAAGCCCTTGATTCCGATGCCCCATACGCTGTCGGAGCTGACCGGGCCGGTCTACGGCCACGAGACCGTGCGCGAGGGCGACAACGATCTCACCCGCCAGCACGCGGGCGAGCCGCTCGGCGAGCGCATCATCGTGCATGGCCATGTGCGCGACGAGGACGGCCGCGGCGTGCCGAACTCGCTCGTCGAGATCTGGCAGGCCAATTCCTGCGGCCGTTATGTCCACGTCCGCGATCAGCATCCGGCGCCGCTCGATCCGAATTTCACCGGCGCGGGCCGCACCGTGAGCGATGCGTCCGGCTATTATCGCTTCGTCACCATCAAGCCCGGCGCCTATCCCTGGGGCAATCACCACAACGCCTGGCGGCCTGCGCACATCCATCTGTCGGTGTTCGGCCATTCCTTCGTCACGCGCCTGGTGACGCAGATGTATTTCCCGAACGACCCCTTGTTCCCGTTCGACCCGATCTTCAACTCGGTGCCGGACGAGAAGGCGCGGGCGCGGATGGTCTCGTCGTTCGACTTGGAGAATACGCAGCCCGAATGGGCGCTGTGCTACCGCTTCGACATCGTGCTGCGCGGCAAGGACGCCACCCCCATGGAGAACCATTAAGTGCAAGAGTCCGCGAAGCCCGACGGGATCACCCCATCGCAGACGGTCGGTCCGTTCTTCAAATACGGCCTGACGCCGACCGGCGAGTACGCCTGGAACGACGCGTTCACCAATTCGACGCTGACGCCCGATGTCACCGGCGATCGCATCCGCATCGAGGGCCGGGTGTTCGATGGCGACGGCGTGGCCGTCCCCGATTGCATGCTGGAGATCTGGCAGGCGGATGCGCAGGGCCGCTTCGCCGATCCCCAGGACAAGCGCGCGCTGCCGAATGCGAGCTTCCGCGGCTTTGCCCGCTGCGGCACCGACAAGGACGGCAACTATTCTTTCGAGACCATCAGGCCGGGCGCGGTGCCGGATCCTGAGGGCAAGCCGCAGGCGCCGCACATCCTGCTTGCGGTGTTTGGCCGCGGCATGCTCAGGCATCTCTACACCCGCATCTATTTCAGCGACGAGGCCGGCAACGCCGCCGATCCCGTGCTGGCGCTGGTGCCGGCTGACCGCCGCGCCACGCTCACTGCGGTCCGCGAGGCCGGCAAGCCGGTCTACCGGCTCGACCTGCACCTGCAGGGCGACAACGAGACGGTGTTCTTCGACGTATGAGGGCAGGGCGTGCCGGGGAGGCCTGCTCCTCGGCACACATATCTCATTCGGCGCATTGGAGCCGGTGCTGCGTTGCCGCATCAGACTCGAACGTTGATTTTGCGCGGTTGTGCGTCAGCCTCGCTGACTCAATACCGATGACTTGACGCCTAATCTCCGTATTCATGCGGGGGTCGTGAAATACAATTCCGGCGCGAATCAATCCCGTATTTACCGTAGTCGTCTAGGGTGGCCGCAGTTTCGACGCCGACCTGGATTGTTTCATGAAATTTCGTCTGTCCTTGTCCTCTGCGATCGTCGCGTTTGGCATCGTTCTCGCCATTGGTTTCGCCGCCGTTGTTTCGACCAGCCTGTACGCCCTAAAAGAGCTCAAGGTCGGCGGTCCGCTCTATTCCGACATCAAGCTCGGCAACGACCTCATCGCCGACATCCTGCCGCCGCCCGAATACATCATCGAAGCTTATCTCGAGGCGACGCTGGCCATGCGCGAGCCGGATCAGCTGGCGGCCCACGGCGAGCGTCTGGTCCAGCTCCGCAAGGACTACGACGAGCGCAAGGCGTTCTGGGTCTCCTCCAGCCTCTCGGCCGACCTTAAGACCGCGCTGGTGTCGAAATCCGATGCGGAGGTGCAGAAATTCTGGAAGGCTTCGGATCAGCTTCTGCCCGCCCTCAAGGCCAAGGACGAGGCGGCTTCCGAGCGCGTCTATGCGCAGCTCAAGGAGGCTTATACCGCGCATCGCGCCGTCATCGACAGCATCGTCGAGAGTGCCAACAAGCGGAATGCCGCCATGGAGAAGCTGGCCGCGGACCGCGACAGCGCGATGCTCTATATCCTCCTCGGCGTCTCGATCGCCGTCCTCGCCTTCGTTACCGCCGGCCTGCTGGGTGTTGCCCTCGGCGTGGTGCGCCCGATCGTGCGCATGACGGACACGATGCAGAAGCTCGCGACCGGCGATCTCGCCGCCGACATTCCGTTCGCGCAGCGCCAGGACGAGGTCGGCTCGATGGCGGGTGCGCTTGTGGTGTTCAAGCAGGCGGCGGTCGAGAACTCCCGTCTGCGCGAGGAGCAGTTGCGGCAGGAACGGGCGGCGGCGCTCGCCAAGCGCTCCGCCCTGCACCAGATGGCCGAAACGGTCGAGCGCGAGACCGGCCGCTCGGTCGATACCGCGACTGCGGCGACGCAGGGCGTGGAGCAAGCCGCCTCCGGCCTCTCTGAGATCGCAAAGTCGCTCTCTGCGCAGTCGCAGGCGGTGGCGGCGGCCTCGACCCAGGCGCTCGGCAGCTCGCAGGCCGTCTCCGCTGCGGCCGAAGAGTTGAGCGCCTCGATCCGCGAGATCACGAGCCAGGTCGCGCGGACCAGCACCGTCACCAAATCGGCCGTCGCCGGCCGCGAGCAGGCGCGTTCGACCATTCAGGCGCTGGCCGGATCGGTGAAGAAGATCGCGGAGGTCTCCGATCTCATCGGCGGCATCGCAGGCCAGACCAACCTCCTCGCGCTCAACGCGACGATCGAGGCGGCGCGCGCCGGCGAGGCCGGCCGCGGCTTCGCGGTGGTTGCCGCCGAGGTGAAGTCCCTGTCCGACCAGACTGCCAAGTCCACCGAGGAGATCGGCCGGCTGATTGCAGAGATCCAGGCCTCGACGCAGGCCGCGGTCGACGCCGTCGAGGCCATGGGAGGCCACATCATCGAGATCGACGGCGTGGCGACATCGGTCGCTGCCGCAAT
The DNA here is from genome assembly GCF_020194055.1 of Bradyrhizobium sp. NBAIM03. NCBI lineage: Bacteria > Pseudomonadati > Pseudomonadota > Alphaproteobacteria > Hyphomicrobiales > Nitrobacteraceae > Bradyrhizobium > Bradyrhizobium sp. NBAIM03. The sequence goes on from NZ_JADYVS010000020.1 coordinate 95,833, forward strand.
GGAACAGCAGGATGCCGCGACCCGGGAGATCACGCGGTCGATTTCCGAATCGGCCTCCGCCGCACAGGAGGTCTCGGCCAAGATCGGCGACGTCAGCCGCGATGCCGCCTCCGTCAACCAGCGCGCCGCGGATGTGAGGCAGGCGATCGCCGGGATGACGGCCAATCTCGATCAACTGCGCGCGATTGTTGTGCGGACGGTGCGCGACTCGACCGCCGCAGCCTGAGCCGGCGGCAGCCGCTGGTGCCCGGGCATGTGATCGTGCAGTATGACGCGGGACAGGGGCATCGTGGTTCATGACATCTCCACAATTGCCGGCGGTCGTTGAGCCCGCCCGACTGACGGCCGCGCTGCGCCGGGGCGGCGCGCTGGATGCAGGCGCCGTCCGCGAGGTGAAGGTGCTGCATCAGCGCGACACAGTGGTGTCGCATATCGTCAGGCTCGGGCTGCGCTATGTCGGCGAGTCCGCCGGTGCTCCGCAGTCGCTGATCCTCAAGACGCCCAATGCCGCTTTCGCCAAGCGCCTCGCCAATGGCGGCCGGCGCGAGGTGGGCTATTACACGCAGCTGGTGCCGCAGATGCCGCCGGGACTCGTGCCGCGCTGCTTTGATGGGCATTTCGACGAGGACAGCTTCGCCTGGCATCTGCTCCTGGAAGATCTCACCGACAGCCACGAGATCGCGACGGCCTGGCCGGTGCCGCCGTCGCGTGAGCAGACGTTCGCCATCGTCACGACGCTGGCGCGCTGGCATGCAGCCTGGTGGGACCATCCGAGCCTCGGCGAGACCCTCGGCACCTGGGCCAGCGTGGAGGACAGCGCGCAACGCATGGAGACGTTCGCGGGGCATTACGACCGCTTTGCCGATCTTCTCGGCGATCGCCTCAGCGAGGAACGGCGGATCCTCTATCGTCGGCTCATCGATCAGTCGGAGCGGCTGTCCCAGCGTTACCATTCACGCCGCCACCTCAGTATCACGCATGGCGATGCCCATGTCTGGAATTTCCTGCTGCCGCGCACGGGAATCGATGACACCGTGCGCATCTTCGATTTCGATCTTTGGAGCATCGACGTTCCGACGCACGATCTCGCCTACATGATGGCGATGCATTGGTATCCGGAACGCCGGCAGGCGCTCGAACGGCTGCTGCTCAATCTCTACCACGACACGCTGGTCGAGAGCGGCATCACCGGCTATTCGCGCGGAGCGCTCGACCGCGACTATCGCTGGGCGGTGCTCTGGCAGATCACGCGGCCGGTCTGGCAGTGGAGCATCAACATCCCGCCGCTGATCTGGTGGAACAATCTGGAGCGGGCGTTTGCGGCCGTGGATGATTTGGGCTGCGAGGAGCTGTTGTAGCGCTGTTGTGTCCCGGACGCGGTGCAACGTGTAGCGCTGCGCTGCGTCCGGGGCCCGAGATCCGCTACTCCATCACCGCATGCTCCGGCCCCGCCGCCTGCTTGCGCAGCGTCGCCTTGGTCGAGCCGATCAGCAAAGCGAGCGGGATGGTGCAGAGGATGAAGAGCATCACCAGCTGGTAGTCGTGCGCGAAGGCGATGATCTGCGCCTGCACGTTGACCATTCTGTCGGCCATGGCGCGGCCGGTGTCGGTCGACAGATTGATGATGCCGCTGACGCCGGGCATCTGCAGCGCGTGGTTGAACGGATTGATGTGCTCGGACAGGATCGCGTAGGTCCATCGCGTGCCTTGCGTCAATTGCGCGATCACGACGGAAATGCCGACCGAGCTCGCGACGTTGCGCATCAGGGTCAGCATCGCGGTGCCGTCGGTGCGCAGCTCGTTCGACAGTGTCAGGAACGCCACGGTCGAGAGCGGCACGAAGACGAGGCCGAAGCCAAAACCCTGGATGACGCTGACCGTGACGATCTCCGGCACCTGGGTCAGATCGGTCCAGCCGGTCATCTGGAACAGCGAGCCCGCCGTCAGCGTCAGGCCGCAGATGATCAGCGTGCGCGCCTCGATATAACGCATCATGCGGCCGACCAGCATCATGGCGAAGAAGGTGCCGATGCCGCGGGTCGCCAGCAGCAGGCCGGCGGTGATGATGGGATAGCCGATCACGTTCTGCATGTAGGGCGAGGCGAGTGCCATGGTCGAGAACAGGACGAGCCCCATCACGATCATGAACAGGCAGCCGGTGACGAAGTTGCGGTCCCGGAACAGGGCGAAGCGGATGAACGGGGTCGAGGTCGTGAAGGAATGCGCGAGGAAGAAGTAGAACGCGACGGCCGAGACGATGAACTCGGCGAGGATCTCGTTCGATTCCAGCCAGCCCAATTGCTCACCGCGGTCGAGCGCGAGCTGGAGCGCGCCGATCGCGACCGCCAGCGCGGCGAAGCCGAACCAGTCGAATTTGAGGCTGAAATCCTTCCTGGTCTCGTCCATGAAGACGACCAGCCCGAGCACGGTGATGATGCCGAACGGCAGGTTGACGAAGAACACCCAGTGCCAGGAATAGGTCTCGGTGAGCCAGGCTCCCAGCGACGGTCCCATGATCGGACCCATCATCACGCCCATGCCCCAGATCGCCATCGCCTTGGCGCGTTCCTGAAGCGTGTAATAGTCGAGCATGACCGATTGCGACAGCGGTACCAGCGCTGCGCCGAACACGCCCTGCAGCAGGCGGAACAGCACCATCTGGTTGATGTCCTGCGCGAGGCCGCACAGCACCGATGCCATGGTGAAGCCGGCCGAGCAGATGATGAAGATGCGCTTGCGGCCGAAGCGGTTGGCGATCCAGCCCACCGGCGCCGTCATGATCGCGGCGGCGACGATGTAGGAGGTCAGCACCCAGTTGATCTGGTCCTGCGAGGCCGACAGCGTGCCCTGCATGTAGGGGAGGGCGACATTGGCGATGGTCGTGTCGAGCGCCTGCATGATGGTCGCGGTCATGGCGCAGATCGTCACCATGTTCCGGCGCAGGCCGGGGACCATCAGGCTGGCATTGGGGCCGGACATCGCGCCAGTCCTTGTCTTATTCTTTATCCTGGCCCGCGGTCGCGGACAGGCCGAGCAGGCCGGCAAGCGACCGCCGATGACCGGTGTCGATGGTGGCGTAGACGCTCATGCCGGCTTTCAGCTTCCGCACATATTTGTCGGTCTCGTCAAAATAGATGCGGATCGGCACACGCTGCACCACCTTGACGAAATTGCCCATGGCGTTCTGCGGCGGCAGGATCGCGAATTGCGCGCCGGTGCCGGGCGAGAGCGAGCCGATCTTGCCCTTGAAGACATGGTTGGGGAACGCGTCGACCTCGAGCGTGACGGACTGGCCTTCGGTGACATAGGTGAGGTCGCTCTCCTTCGGATTGGCGTCGACCCAGGGATGGGCGACGTCGATGATGGAGAACACCGGCGTGCCGGCGGGCACATAGCGGCCGAGCTGAATCTGCTCGACCTGCGTCGCCACTCCATCCATCGGCGCGCGCAGCACGGTGTGGTCGAGGTTGCGCTGCGCGTCATCCAGCTTGGCTTTTGCCTGAGCGTAGGGCGGGAATTGCTCGAGCGGCAGATCAGGGTTGCCGAGCAGCTGGGTCGTTGCGTTGGAGAGCTGCTGCTTGATGTACTGCGCCTGCGCCCCGGCGGTGACCAGTGCGTTGGAGGCGTTGTCGAGATCGAGCTGGGAGCCGAAATTGTTCTTCACCAGCGCCTGCTTGCGCTCGACGTCGCGCTGCTTCAGATCGATGCCCTGCTGGGCGAGGCCCAACATGTCGCCGTAGATCTTGATGTTGGCGACGAGGTTGTCATAGGTCGTGCGCGCCTGCGCGAGCTGCGCCTTGGTCTCCTCGACCGCGAGGCGGAAAGGAACCGGGTCGATCTCGAACAGTTCGTCGCCGCGCTTGACCGACTGGCCTTCCTTGACGATGACTTTCAGGATCTTGCCGGAGATGTCGGGTGTCACCAGCACCTTCTGTGCGCCGACATAGGCATCGTCGGTGCCGACATAGCGGCCCCCATGCAGATAGAAGGTGATGCCGCCGATGGCGACGATGACAGGCAGCACGACCAGGAGCAGGAAACGGCGATAGCGGCGCAGGCCCGCCAGCAGGCGGCGGCGCGGATCGGTGCCGGCCTTCTTGGTCGGCTTGCCGCTGTCGCTCTTCTGCTCGGGCTGCAACTTGACGACCTGATCAGCCATGGCGCTGCTCCTTGCGTGCTTGCTCCGCGCCGGATGCCTGGATCGCGGTTCGCACGTTTTCCTTGATGGTTTCGAGCTGGGTGAGGAGGCGGTGCGCGTCCGCCGGATTGATGCCGTCGAGCGCGTTCGCCGTCAGCTCCGACTTCAGGCCGCTCATGCGGCCGAGCAATTGCCGCCCGGCCTTCTTGAGGTACAGGCGCTTGACCCGGCGATCCGAAGCGTCGCTGCGGCGCTCGATCCAGTCGTTGTCGCAGAGCTTGTCGATCAGCCGTGTCAGCGTGATCGGCTGCATCTCCAGGAGCTCGGCGAGCTCGGACTGCTTCATGCCCTCGCTGCGCTCCACCTTGGCCAGCACCGCCCATTGCGCCCGGGTGATGCCGAAGCGCGAGGCCTCCTTGTCGGCATAGACGCGCAAGAGGCGATAGAGCTCACCGAGCGTGAACAGGAAATTCTGGTCGACCGACCCGCGCGTCATGAGCGTGGTCTCCAATAAGCTTGAATATTATAAGCAAGCTTATGATTAATTCACGGACCGGGGGCGCGGTGCTGTCCCGCGGGAGGAGCATGGCTGGCAGCCGGACGGCTCGTCGTGCTTTGGGTTCCCCCGCCGAAATGCTAGAAGACGGCGACATGAGCCTCGCAAAGCCGGCATTCCCCGCGCCCGACCATGATCACGGCCGCTGCACCGCGGACGCGCTTGCGCATGCCGAGGTGGTCTGCCAGCAGCGCGCGCAGAAATTCACGCCGATCCGCCGCCAGGTGTTGGGTGCCTTGCTCTCCAGCCACCGCCCGCTCGGCGCCTACGAAATCATCGACGAGCTTGCCAAGTCGATGGCGCGGCCGGCACCGATCACGATCTATCGTGCGCTCGACTTCCTGATGGCCAACGGCCTCGTGCATCGCATCGAAAGCCGCAACGCCTATCTCGCTTGCGCAGCCCACGACCACGATTCGACCTCCGCGGTGGCGTTCCTGATCTGCGAGCGCTGCGGCCTGGTCGGCGAGATCTCCTCGGCGTCCTTCGCCAAGGACCTCAACGCCGCCGCGCGCAGCTCAGGCTTCGCGCCAAAGCTGTCTGTGGTGGAGATCACGGGCGTCTGCACGCATTGTCAGAAAATGTCTTGAAGCAACAACGGCGCAAAGCCGGATTTTTGGGAAGAAATGTCCGCACCTCAAGCCATACCGTCCGCCGGCCGTCCCCTCAGTGCCGGCGCCATCGCCCTGATGCTCATGCTATGCCTGACCTGGGGATTCAACCAGATCGCGGTGAAGCTGGTGCTGCCGGACATTCCGCCGATGCTCCAGGCCACCATCCGCTCGATGGGCGCGCTGCCGGTGCTGTTCCTCATCGGCACCTTTCGCGGCGTCAAATTCTTCGAACGTGACGGCACCTGGAAGCCCGGCCTGATCGCCGGGCTGATGTTCGGCATCGAGTTCGTGTTGATCTTCCAGGGGCTGCACTTCACGTCTGCTTCTCGTGCGGTGGTGTTCCTCTACACCGCGCCGTTCTTCGTGGCGCTCGGCTCCTACCAGGTGCTCGGCGAGCGTCTCGGTGGCGCGCAATGGCTCGGCCTAGCCATCAGCTTTGCCGGCGTGGCGCTTGCGATCGGCGTGCCCCAGCCCAATGTCGATTCGCAGGTTCTGCTCGGCGATCTCATGATCGTCGGGGGCGCCGCGCTGTGGGCCGCGACGACGCTGGTTGCCAAGGGCACGCGGCTGCGCTTCGCCGCGCCCGAGAAGGCCCTGGGTTATCAGGTCGCGACCTCGATCCCGATCCTGGGGCTGGCGGCCTGGCTGTTCGGCGAATCCATCACCCACACTCCGTCGCCGCTGTCGCTCGGCCTGATGGCCTTCCAGGCGATCTGGGTGGTCGGAACCACGTTCACGCTTTGGTTCGCGCTGGTGAAGGCCTATTCGGCCAGCAAATTGTCCGCTTTTACCTTCATCACCCCTTTGTTTGGCGTGGTGGGTAGCTATTTCATCATGCATGACACCCTGAGCCTGACATTCGGGGCCGCAGCGGTCCTTGTAATTGCTGGGCTTTTTCTGGTTAACCGTCCCAGCCCATCGGTTGCGGCGCCGCGCGATGCATTGCTGAACGTCACCAAAACCTGATATTTGGACCGCCATGAACAAGCTCGAAAACCCTCTCGATTCAGACATTGCGGGCCCGGCGCCCCGGCATCGGACCACCCAGGTCAAGGTCGGCAACGTCGCTGTGGGCGGCGGTGCGCCGATCGTCGTGCAGTCGATGACCAACACCGATACCGCCGATGTCGAAGGCACCATCGCCCAGGTCGCAGCGCTCGCGCGCGCCGGCTCCGAAATGGTCCGCATCACCGTGGACCGCGAGGAGGCTGCGGCCGCCGTTCCGCACATCCGCGACGGCCTCGCCAAGCGCGGCATCACTACGCCTCTGATCGGCGACTTCCACTATATCGGCCACAAGCTGCTCGCGGCCTATCCGGCCTGCGCCGAGGCCCTGGCCAAATACCGCATCAATCCCGGCAATGTCGGCTTCAAGGACAAGCGCGACACCCAGTTCGCCGACATCATCGAGATCGCGAACAAGAACAACAAGCCGGTGCGCATCGGCGCCAATTGGGGCTCGCTCGACCAGGAGCTTCTGACCAAGCTGATGGACGAGAACGCGGCCTCGCCCAATCCGCGCGACGTGCGCGCGGTGACGCGCGAGGCCATGGTGCAGTCGGCGCTGCTCTCGGCGGCGCGCGCCGAAGAGCTCGGCATGCCCAAGGACCGCATCATCCTCTCGGCAAAAGTCTCGGCGGTGCAGGATCTCATCGCGGTCTATCAGGATCTCGCGTCCCGTTCGGACTACGCCATCCATCTCGGTCTCACCGAGGCCGGCATGGGCTCGAAGGGCATCGTTGCGTCCTCGGCCGCGCTCGGCATCCTCTTGCAGCAGGGCATCGGCGACACCATCCGAATCTCGCTGACGCCCGAGCCCGGCGGCGACCGCACCCGCGAGGTGCAGGTCGGCCAGGAGCTCCTGCAGACCATGGGCTTCCGCACTTTCGTGCCGCTGGTTGCCGCCTGCCCCGGCTGCGGCCGCACCACCTCGACCACGTTCCAGGAGCTGGCCCGCTCGATCCAGGATTTCATCCGCGACGAGATGCCGACCTGGAAGACCAAATATCCCGGCGTGGAAGAGCTCAACGTCGCGGTGATGGGCTGCATCGTCAACGGCCCCGGCGAGTCCAAGCACGCCAATATCGGTATCTCGCTGCCCGGCACCGGCGAAGCGCCGGCCGCGCCCGTCTTCGTCGACGGCAAGAAGTTCCGCACGCTGCGCGGCCCGACCATCTCCGCCGACTTCAAGGCGCTGGTGATCGACTACATCGACCAGCGCTACGGCCAAGGCGCCAAGGTGCCGGCGCCTGCGGCAGAGTAGGCGCTCCTCAACATCGGAATCGTAGGGCGGGTTAGCACAGCCTAACCCGCCTATTTTTTGCGGGCGCGAGGTGGCGGGTTACGCTTCGCTAACCCGCCCTACGTTGCTACGATGGCTCCCAATCAAGAACGATCGGGAGACACGCCATGAGCTCACTCGCCGGCAAGCAGGGCCCGCGCTATCGTCACACCGCTGAAGACGGCGCGCCGTACGAGACCATCGTCGTCGAGAAGCTCACCCCCATCATCGGCGCGGAAATCTCCGGCGTTGATATCGGCAAGCTCGTCTCGGACGATGCCCGCTCCAACCGGCAGATGGACGAGATCCACCGCGCGCTCGCCGAGAACCTCGTCATCTTCTTCCGCGACCAGCACATCACGCCGCAGCAGCATCTCGCCTTCGGCCGCAAGTTCGGCGAGCTGCATTTTCATCCCGCCGCCCCGCATGAGGACGAAGACCCCGCCTTGATGAAGATCTATGCGGACAAGAACTCGCCGCGCGCCAATGGCGAGGGCTGGCACTCCGACGTGTCCTGCGATCTCGAGCCGCCGATGGGCTCGATCCTCTACATCAAGCAATGCCCGCCCCGCGGCGGCGACACGCTGTTTGCCAACATGTACGCGGCCTATGAGGCGCTGTCGGAGCGCATGAAAGCCTATCTCGATGGCCTGACGGCGCTGCACGATGGCGAGCCGATCTATCGCGGCCTTTACGCCAAGTATGGCGTCGCCGATCGTCCCTCCTATCCCCATGCCGAGCATCCCGTGGTGCGCACCCATCCGGTCACGGCGAAGAAAGCGCTCTACGTCAACCGCGGCTTCACCCGCCACATCAACGGCATCCCGCGCGACGAGAGCGACGCAATGCTCGCCTATCTCTACCAGCACGCCGAGAACCCGCTGTTCCAGTGCCGCTTCCGCTGGACCGAGAACGCCATCGCCTTCTGGGACAACCGCTGCACCCAGCACCGCGCGATGTGGGACTACTGGCCGCACACACGCTCGGGCACGCGCGTGACGGTGAAGGGAGAGCGGCCGGTCTAATGGGCCGGGCTCGGGAGACCAACATCAATCAGTCAGCTTCGCGCAAAGGAAAGCCCCGGACGCGAGACCGGGGCTTCGTTTGTCGAAGAAGTGCCAAAGTCAGTATTTGGCGACGATCGGGCCACCGAAGCGGTAATTGATGCGGGCGGTGACAATGTCGACATCCTGGCGGATCGTATCACCGCGCGTGACCCCCGGAACGATCGACGAGCTAAAGGTGATGTCGCGATGGCCCATGAACAGGTGATCGTATTCGAGCGCCAGCGACCAGTTCGGCGCGAAACCGAATTCGATGCCGGTGCCTACGACACCGCCCCAGCGGGTCTCGGTGGCGCGATCAAACACCAAGCCGATGCTGGTGATCACGCCCTCGTACTTGTCGCGGGTGACGGCGGCGCCGCCTTTCACGTACCAGAGAACGTTGTTCCAGCTGTAGCCGACCTGGCCGGTGAATAGGCCGAGCGCATCAACCTCGGATCGGTTGGTGAAATTGCCGTAGAACAAGCTGGAATTGGAGCCGGTGAAGTCGGCCCAGTTGCCCTGCGCCTCAACACCGAACACCCAATTGGTGGCCTGCCAGCGATAGCCGACCTGACCACCGACGGTGGCGCCGCTCGCATTGTGGCAGCCTTCCCGGAAGGGCGGCGCAACGGTGAAGCCGGCATCGTTGTAGATATCCCAGCACTTGTCGGCCCAGCCACCACCGCCGTTGATGCCGACGTAGAAGCCGCTCCAGTCGTAGATGGGGGCGATTGCGGGTGCCTTGGTGTAGGGTCGGGCTGCAAGGTCAGCGGCCGACGCCGCGCCTGTGAACAGCGCCATCAGAGCGGCGGTTGCGAATGCGAGTTTCTTCATTTGACCCCGTAGACATTCAATGGACGATTCGAATTCAAACCCGCCCTAAATACCGGCTAGTTGCGCGTTCGTCCGTCGCTCCGCCGCAACAGTCGCCGACAATCTCCGCGAGCGCGGGAATCGCGCGATTGCCAGTGCCGCATCGCGCAACGACACAATCGGCATTTTCATTTCGTCTCAAATACTTAGCTGCCGACGCGATGGTCGGCCTGATCGCCCAAGACAGGGGGCGCCCTGGGTCAGACCGCGCGTTGACGCTCGGACCTCCCTGCGTCAAGGTGATCAAAAGCAAAAAGCACCGCCGAAGGTCGCGTCATCTTTCGTCCCGAAAGACTACAACTTCCTCACCGAAAGCGGTCCCGGCACCGGCATGCGTGAGCAGCAGCGGAGTAGCGCTTGAGGCACCTGCGGAGCGTCATCGTCGGGCTGGTCGCCTCGATCGTTCTGTCATCGCTTGCATTCGTCACGGCCGGCGAGGCTGCTATCGCGCGCAAGAGTGCGAGACATGAGCCGAAACCCTCACCTTCATTCAAGTGCGAGACGCCCAAATTCCGGATCGTCGTGGATGTCGGCCACACGCCGGACTCCTACGGTGCATTGAGCGCACGCAACGATCCGGAGTTCGGCTTCAACTTCCGCCTCGCCCGGCTCATCACGGCCAAGCTCAAGGCCGAGGGCTTTGCCGCAACCCGCCTGCTCGTCACCGACGGCAAGGCACGGCCGAGCCTGTTCAAGCGCGTCGGCGCTGCAAACGAAGGCCGCGCCGATCTGTTCCTGTCGGTCCATCATGATTCGGTGCCGGACAAGCTGCTCGAGACCTGGGAATTCGACGGCGCAAAGAGCTATTTCAGCGATCGCTTTTCGGGCCACTCGCTGTTCGTGTCGCGGCAGAATCCGCACTTTGCCGCCAGCCTGATGCTGGCCAGGATGATCGGCCGGCAATTGAAGCAGCAGGGCCTGCACTATGCCAGCCAGTACACGCTGCCGGTGATGGGCCGCTACCGGCGCCAGCTGCTCGACAAGGATGTCGGCGTCTACCGCTATGACGGGCTGGTCGTGCTGTCGCGCACGCGAAGCGCCGCCGTGCTGCTCGAGGCGGGCTCGATCATCAATCGCGACGAGGAAATGGAGATGAACTCGCCGGAGCGACACGAGGCGGTCGCACAAGCCGTCGCGGTCGCGATGAGGGAGTTTTGCGAGAGACGGTAGTTGGCCCTGCCGGTTCAGCAGCAGTCATTGCGAGCGCAGCGAAGCAATCCAGAGTCCTTCCGCAGAGGCAGTCTGGATTGCTTCGCTACGCTCGCAATGACGAGGAAGCTACAGCGGCCCGGCTCGATATTCCCTATTCGCCAGGCTCGCCTCCTCCAGATCCAGATCGCGCTCGATCCGCCGCCGCGTCTCGTCGGTGATCTGGCCGTCGCGCAGCAGCTTGTGGATGAATTTGCGCTCGGCGGCGATCAGTTCGCGGGTCAGAGCGGTGCCGGCGGCAGAGATGTCGTGACGGTTGGGATCGAGCGAGTCCGGGAGCTGGTTGAAGCGGATCTCGTGGCGGGCGCGCAGCAGCCGCATCACCTCGTCGGAAACCTCTTTTTCCGCCGTGAGCGCGTCGAGCGATTTCAGCGCGGCCTCCAGCGCCTGACGGCGCGCGGCGATCTCCGCTTCGTGCTCGGCGGCATGCTCGTGACGACCGGCTTCGGCGACGCCGAGCCACCGCACGATCGGCGGCAGCGTCAGGCCGACGCCGATCAGCGTCACGAAGATGACACCGAAGGCGACGAACAGGATCAGGTCGCGATACGGAAACGCCTCGCCATTCGGCAGCGTGAACGGCAGCGCCAGCGCGGCGGCCAGCGACACCGCGCCGCGCACGCCGGTGAAGGCGAGCACGAATGGCCATTGCCATGGCGGCGAAGGATCGCGCTCGCGCAGCGACCTGGAGAGCATTCGCGGCAGATAAGTTGCGGGATAGAGCCAGGCAAAACGCGCGATCACGACGATCACCAGGACCAATGCGGTTGCGATGAGAATGTCGTCGAGCGGAAAAGTCTTTGATTTCTCGTAGAGCGCGCGCATCTGGAAACCGGTGAGCAGGAACAGCATGCCCTCGATCAGGTAGATCACGAGATCCCAGAAGAAGATGCCTTGCAGGCGCGTCGCCGAGGAGATCAGCAATGGGCCGTTCCAGCTGACATAGAGCCCGCAGGCCACCGTTGCGATCACGCCGGAGCCGCCGATATGCTCGGGCAGCCAGTACGAGACATAGGGCGTGATCAGCGACAGCGTCAGCTCGACCTGCGGATCTCCAGACCATTTGCGAAGGCGCAAGGAGAGCCAGCCGACGCCGATGCCGAAGGCGATCTCGCCGGCGACGATGAGGAGGAATTCACCGGCCGCGAGCGGCAGCGAGAAGTGGCCGATGAGGATCGCGGCGAGCGCGAAGCGGTAGAGGATCAGCGCGGTGGCATCGTTGGCGAGACCTTCGCCTTCGAGCACGACCAGGATGCGGCGCGGCATGTTCAGCCGGCGCGCGATCGCGAGCGGCGCCACCACGTCGGGCGGCGCGACGATGGCCCCGAGCAGGAAGCCGACGGTCCAGGGCAGGCCGATCATGTAGTGTGTGGCGGCCGCCACCATCGCCGTGGTGAAGATCACGGCGCCGACCGCGAGCAGCACGATCGGACGCAGGTTCTTCTTGAATTCGCGCCAGCTCATCGCGACGCTGGCCGAGTAGATCAGTGGTGGCAGCACCACCAGCAGCACCAGCTCCGGCGGCAGCTCCACAGTCGGCATGCCCGGCACGAAAGCGAGGCCGACGCCCGCCAGCATCAGCAGGATGGCAGGGGCGACGTTGAAGCGTCGCGCGGCCAGTGCCACGCCTGCCAGCACGGCCAGCAGGATGAGAAAGGTCTGAAACTTCGCTTCCATGATGGTCTGTCTTGACCCGGAAGCGACGGCTAGGTCAATGCGCGGCTCACGCCAGCCGTTCGGCCACCATCCGCCCAATCCGCGCGAACGCGGATGCGATCTGCGCCGCGCTCGGCGTGCCGCCCTGGGTATAGGCCGCGATCAGGATCGGCGTATCCGGCTTCGGCCAGGCGACCGCGATGTCGCCCGAGGCGTCCTTGCCGTTGTTGCCGGTCTTGTCGCCGATCTTCCAGCCTGCCGGGAGTCCGCCACGCAGGCGATTTGCGCCGGTCTTGCAGTTCACCATCCAGTCGGTGAGCAGGGCCCGCGAAGCAGGCGACAGCGCCTCGCCCGCGACCAGCCGGCGCAAATTTCCCGCCATCGCTGCCGGCGTCGTGGTGTCCCGGGGGTCGCCGGGTTGCGAGCGGTTGAGCTCGGGCTCGTTGTGGTCGAGCCGCGAGGTGGTATCGCCGAGCGACCGCCAGAAGGCGGTCAGCGCGGCGGGGCCGCCGATCCGCGCCAGCAGCAGATTGGCGCAGGTGTTGTCGCTGAGCTCGACGATGGCCTTGCACATCTCGCCGACCGACATCTTGCCGGCCGCGAGATTTTCCCTCGCCACCGGCGCGTATTCCAGCAGATCCGCCTGGCCATAGGGGATCATGGCCGCGAGCTGCTCCTCGCCGCGATCGACCCGCGCCAGCACGCTGGCGGCGAGCGAAGCCTTGAACGTCGAGCACATCACGAACCGTTCGTCGGCGCGCCAGGCGAGCTTCTTGCCGGTTGCGAGATTCTCCGCATAGAGCCCGATCCGCCCGCCGCTCTCGCGCTCGTAGGATTCGAATTCTGATGGGGCATCCCCGGCGAGCGCAGGGGAGGCGGCCAACCAGGCGAATGAGGCGATCAGGGCGCGGCGGTCGACAAGCATGGTGATTTCCAGGCGAGCAGGGGTGGGAGATGGAGCGGACGCTGCATCCGCATCGTCATTGCGAGCGCAGCGAAGCAATCCAGACTGTCTCCGCGGTGAGATTCTGGATTGCTTCGCTGCGCTCGCAATGACGGAGAATTGGATAGCGAGTGCGTCCGAATTCGGGCAGCAGGACGGCGCCCGTCACTCCCTCAAATCATATCGGTACGACTTCGACACGATCTGCCAGCCGTCGGCGAGCTTCATCGCCACGAGATAATCGGTGAAATAGCGCGGCGGCAGCTGGCAGCGCACCTTGATGAAGGCGGTCTTGTCGTCCGACCGGTCGATGGTGACGATGAAGTCCTCGCGCGGCTTGCCTTCGGCCTTGGCCGAGGCGCGCTTGCGCACGCGGTCGAGCCAGTCCGGCACGGTCAGAACCTGGAGCTCGCCCTTTTCGACCCAGCGCAGATCGGCGGAGGGATGGAAGATGGCGCCGAGCTTGTCGGCGTTGCCCTCGTAAAGTCCGTCAAAATACGATTGCACGACGGCTTCGACGCTCGACCGGTCCTGGCTCATGGGTCGTTCCTTTGCATGATGGCTTCGGGCCAACTTAGTCGTACACGTTGAAATGCGCTATGGGTGTGTCAGCGATTTGCGCGAAGGCGTCACGATGGCAGAATCAGAAAATTCGAACGCTCGCATTCTTGTCGGCGAATGCTTTTGCCGCGCCGTGCGCTTCGAGGTGGCCGACGCATTCGCCTATGCGATGAACTGCCACTGCTCGAACTGCCGGCGCACCACCGGTGCCGCCTTCAAGCCCTTCGCCGGCATCCGGCAGAACAGGCTTCGCATTGTTAGGGGCGGCGACCTCCGGATGATTTTCGGCGACGACACCACCCATGACGCGCATTCGGCCGCTGCGGCTCGCTGCTCTATTCCCGGGTCCGGGAAGGAGAGTGGGTCCACGTCGCCATGGGAACCCTGGTCGATGCCCCCTCCATCCGGCCGAGCGCCCATATTTTCGTCGGCTCGAAGGCGCCCTGGCATGAAATTACGGACGATCTGCCGCAATATCGGGAGCACATCGGGGTTGTCTGACGGAACCCGGTCCGCACCGCCGTCCGTTGGCGAACCGCGACAGCGCTGGCGCGACAAACAAAAGAGGTCGTACGGCCTGCCGTCGGGGTCCGCTTCGTGACCTCCATCACAAGCGCCGGCGGAGGATGTTGCTAAAGCGGTCCCAAAGGGCCGGACGGCCCGGAACCATCGGAAGTCGTGTCATGCGCAGCTTGTTCAGACTTTGTCCGCTCTTCGTCGCCCTCGGCCTGATGTTCGGCGCCGGGCCGGCTGTTGCCGGAAAGCGGGTGGCGCTGGTGCTGGCCAATTCGGCTTATCAGCACGCGCCCTCGCTCGCCAATCCCGTCAATGACGGGTCGGTGATGGCCAAGACCCTGAAGGAGGCCGGCTTCGACGTCGTCGACTCCCGGCACGATCTGTCGGCGCTGGAGACACGGCGCGTGCTCCGCGACTTCGCCGACGCGACCCGCGACGCCGAAATCGCCGTGGTCTACTACGCCGGCCACGGCATCGAGGTGGAGGGCTCGAACTATCTGATCCCGGTGGATGCCAAGCTCGAGCGGGACACTGACGTCTTTGACGAGGCGCTCTCCCTCGACCGTGTCCTGGTCGCGGTCGAGCCCGCCAAGCAATTGCGTCTGGTGATCCTCGATGCCTGCCGCGACAATCCGTTCAGCAAGCGGATGAAGCGCACGGTCGCTTCGCGCGGCATCGGCCGCGGCCTCGCCCAGGTCGAGCCGTCCAGCCCCAACACGCTGATCGCCTATTCGGCCAAGGCCGGCTTCACCGCGCAGGACGGCGACGGTGCCAACAGCCCGTTCACCATCGCGCTGTCGAAGCATCTGACGACGCCGGGCCTCGACGTCCGCCGCGCCTTCGGATTCGTGCGCGACGATGTGCTGAAGTCGACCGGCAACAAGCAGGAGCCGTTCGTCTATGGCTCGCTTGGTGGCGAGGACGTGCCGCTGGTGCCGGTCAAGCTGGCGCCGGCGGCGCCCGTAGCCAATCCCCAGGCCGATATCCGCCGCGACTACGAGCTCGCGCTCCAGGTCGGCAACCGGCCGGCGTGGGAAGCCTTCCTCGCCCAGCATCCGGACGGATTCTATGCGAGCCTCGCCAAGCTCCAGCTCGAGAAGATCGGCGCGGAGCAGGCGCATGCGGCGGCGATCGCGAAAGCGAAGCAGGCCGAGGCCGAGCGCGACCGCCTTGCTGCGCTCGGCGCGCAGAAGGATGCGCAAGCCAGGGCCGCGGCCGATGCGAAGGCCGCCGAGCAGGCGCAGCTTGCTGCGCAGAAGGCCAAGGAGCAGGCCCAGCAGCAGGCCGCCGCCGCCGAGCAACAGCGCGTCAACCTCGCCGCCACGGCGCCGGGCGTTGCGCCGGGCAACACCACGAGCGCTGCCGGCACCAACGTCGCCGCGCTCAGTCCGACGACCGCGCCGGCCGATCTCAACCGCTCGGTGCAGAGCGAGCTCGGCCGCGTCGGCTGCTTCTCCGGGCAGGCCGACGGCAATTGGAATACCTCCTCGCAGCGGTCGCTGTCGCAGTTCAACCGCTATGCCGGCACCAAGCTCGACGTGAAGGTGGCGAGCACCGACGCGCTCGATGCGGTCAAGGCCAAGCCGTCGCGGGTCTGCCCGCTGGTCTGCGAGCACGGTTTCAAGGCCGAAGGCGACAAGTGCACCAGGATCGTTTGCGGCAACGGCTATGTCCTGAACGACGACAATGAATGCGAGAAGAAGCGCGCGGCCAAGCCCGCGTCAAAGCCCGCGACCTCGCGACGCGACGACGGCGAGGACCGCCCCGCGCGGCAGCGGGCCGGTGCTGGAGCGGGCGGCTACGGTGCAGCCGCGGCGGCTGGCGCGGGCCGTGCCTCGAGCGGCAGTGGTCAGATCTTTTGTAACGCTCTGCTCTGCCGGCCGGTCAGGCCCGGTTGCCGCCTCGTTTATCGCGGCGGCGGCGGCCCCCACGTCGACGCCAATGTCGAGGTCTGCAACTGAAATGGCACGGCTTTCCTGACCACTCGAACAATAACCTAAAGCGCGACGACGATTCATCCTGATCGCATCGCGCTTTAGCTCAGTTCTTCCGCTCAGCCACGAAACGCGCGGCGGCCTGCAGCACGGCGGCGCGGTCACCGAAGATCGAGACGGCGCTGTCGGCGCGCGCGAGCAGGTCGCGCACGCGCTGCTTGGCGCCTTCGATCCCGAGCTGGGTCACGAAGGTGGTCTTGCCGAGCGCGGCATCGGCGCCGGCCGGCTTGCCGAGCGCAGCCGCATCGCCCTCGACGTCGAGCAGATCGTCGGCGATCTGGAAGGCTTCGCCGAGCGCACGGCCGTAATCGTCGAGCGCCTGATATTCCGCCTTCGAGGCCTGGCCGAGGATTGCGCCGGCGATGCAGCCGTAGCGCAAGAGCGCGCCGGTCTTCATCTGCTGGATACGGGCGACGTCGATCGGCTCGTTGCCGCCAAAGCGGCCTTCGCCGGCGAGATCGAGGATCTGGCCGCCGACCATGCCGCCGATGCCGGCGCAGCGCGCCAGCGCGCGCGTCAACAGCAGCCGCACATTGGCGTCGCGATGGACCTCGTCGCGGGTGATGATGTCGAAGGCGAGGGTCAGGAGGCCGTCGCCGGCAAGGATCGCGGTGGCGTCGTCGGTCTGCTTGTGCAGGGTGGGGCGGCCGCGGCGCAGGTCCGAATTGTCCATCGCCGGCAGGTCGTCGTGGATCAGCGAATAGCAATGGATGCATTCGAGCGCGGCGCCCACGAGCAGGGCCGCCTCGCGCGGCACGCCGAACACGGCGGCGCTCTCGACCACCAGGAACGGCCGCAGGCGCTTGCCGCCGTTGAGGCTCGAATAGCGCATTGCGTCCATCAGTCGCTTGGGCCGGGCGATTTCGTCATGCAGGATGTCGTCCGACAGCAGGCGCCCGAGCAGGGCTTCGGTGTCATCAGCGGTCTTGTCCAGACGTTTGGCGAAATCGGACGGGGACGTGCCGGTCATCAAGAGGGGCTCCAGAACTAAAATTCGGCGGGACAATCCTTTATGCGCCCGCCCCAGTCAATCGTTTGGAAGGCCTAAAAAGTGCTGGAAAAGGCCCGAATTATCACAGACTTAATACTCCAGCCCATGGCCGCTCTTCAGTTTGCACCGGAAAGGTCGATTTGCGCATCGTCAAAATCCTGCTGGTGGTGCTCGCGGTCGTGGTCCTCGCGCCCTATGTGATCGCGCCGTTCTACCGCACCGGCCACCCAGTTTCGACGCTGATGGCCTGGCGCAGCTTGCGGGGCGCGCCGATGCAGCGGGAGTGGATCGACCTCGCCGATATGTCGCCCGCTCTGCCGCGCGCGGTGGTGGCGGCCGAGGACGCCCATTTCTGCAAGCATCACGGCATCGATTGGGGCGCGCTGCGCGAGGCGATCGACGACGCCAGGGAGGATGGCACCGCCTTTCGGGGCGCCTCCACCATCACCCAGCAGGTCGCCAAGAACCTGTTCCTGTGGCAGGGGCGCGACTTCGTCCGCAAGGCGCTGGAATTCCCGCTGGCGCTTTGGATCGACCTCGTCCTGCCGAAGCAGCGGATTCTCGAAATCTACCTCAACATCGCCGAGCTCGGCCCGCAGGGGCAGTTCGGGGTCGAGGCGGCCAGCGCCTATGCCTTCGGCAAATCCGCCGAAAGCCTCTCGCCCCGCGAGGCGGCGCTTCTGGCCTCGATCCTGCCGAATCCGGTCAAGCGCAGCGCCCGGACCCCGGGACCGGGCGTCCGGCGGCTGGCAGCCACCTATATGGCGCGGGGGCAGGCGAGCTCGCTTGCGACCTGTTGGCGCGAAAATCGCTGATTTTTGGCCCGTTCCGGGCGCATTTTCCGGCCCAAGAGCCTAGCTTTACGGCCAGCCTTCCTCTATAAGCGCGGCCTTGATCGGCATTCAGCTCGCCTCGTTATTTGCGGGTGCTGAGCCGTCCCTCCGCGGACGATGCCCTGATGACACCAATCCCTAGAGGATATTGAAATGGCCGTTCCGAGAAGAAAAACCTCGCCGTCGCGCCGTGGCATGCGCCGCTCGGCGGACGCCATCAAGAAGCCGACCTATGTGGAAGACAAGGACTCCGGCGAGCTCCGTCGTCCGCACCATCTCGACCTCAAGACCGGCATGTACAAGGGCCGCCAGGTCCTGAAGAAGAAAGAGTCCTGAAGCCAGGATCTTTCTCGGGCGGGAGATCGGACCCGCCCGATTCGGCCAACCCATGAGATAGACGGTGACGGCGGCGGAGCGGATGCTTCGCCGCTGCATTGTTCTGTCCGGATATCTTGATCGAGAAGGCATCAAGCCGATGGTCGGTTTCCCGCTGCTCCTGATTCCGCTCGCGGTCTACAACATCATCGCCTTCCTGATGCCGACCGTGTCCTTCACGGACGTGCTGTTCAAGGTACCGATGATCACGGGCGAGACCTGGCCGGTCACGCTCGCCGATCTCCTGCTCGCGCTCGGCGTCATGCTGCTGCTGCTCGAGGTGGTCAAGGGCGCGCGGCCGGGCTCGAAATTCCTGATGGATCATCTGCTGTCGCTGATCATCTTCGGCGCGGCCGCCGCCGAATTCGTGATGTGGCCCAAATTCGGCAACTCCACCTTCTTCCTGCTGGTGCTGCTGGCGATGGCCGACTTTTTCGCTGGCATCGCCCAGCGCACGCGCCGCCGCGTCACCTATGTCGCCGAGACGACCGTGCCGGCGCCGCGCAAGGCCAAACGCAGGGCCGAAGCGCCGGCGGAGGATGTGGAGTCCGAGCGCAAGTTCGAGCCGGTGATCGCGCCGCAGCCGGCACCGCCCGCCTCTTCGGCGCAGTCCGTCGCCGAATCCGTGCTGATGGATCACCCGGCGCCCAAGCCCGTGCAGGGTGCCCCCTCGCCGGAAATTCCCTCGCCGCAGCTGCAGCCGGGGAACGGCACGCCGTCTTCCGACACGCCGCCGCGCTGACCGACCTCAAGCCACCTGCCGTGTGCGCGCGCTGACGCTTTGCAGTGGCCGCTTGCTGCCATAGGCCGTCCGCGCATCTTCGGAAGAGGCGCGGCGGAGCCGGGTGGTCTGGGGCAGATACTCGGCGTTGGCGATGAGCTGGGTGACGAAGCTCGGATCGGGACGCGGCAGCGGCGCCTTGTGAACCCATTGCAACGTCGGCATCAGCGGCACCAGGGCTGTGCCTGTGCCGTTGTCCGCTACGTCCGATCGATCCGTACTCAACATCGCAATCACCGTTGATCCGGCGAGACTGTCGCGTTTCGGGACGCGGGCGCCGGTGCGAGTCCTGTACTCGCAAGGCCTATGCCGGCCGGGCCGGATTGGTTCCCCGCGCCGGGGAAACGTGGTTTCCAAATTGTTTATCAACTTTGCCTAGGTTCGGCAGCGAATCTGGCTCTATCCTGTGCCGGCTCAGGACTTCTCCACTGTCCCGAAACGAGGCGACTTTGACCCCTGGACTGCCGCAAGCCTCCGACATCCTGGCCGCGCTTGGCCAGGCCGTGTTCGCCTGGGACATCGCCAGCGATGCCATCGTCTGGGGTGAGCAGGTCAGCGCCGTCTTCCCCGGCATTCCCGCCGAGCGGCTTTCGACCGGCGCCGAATTCGCCAAGCTGATCGAGCCCGCGCAAACGCTGCGGACGGCGGCGCTGGCGCTGACGTCCCCGGTGCACGGCGCCGACGGCACGCCCTACCGGATCGAGTACGGCGTGCGCATGAGCGCCTCCGATCCCGTGATCTGGATCGAGGAGACCGGCCGCTGGTTTGCGGGTCCCGACGGCCGTCCGACGCGTGCGATCGGCTCCGTCCGCATCAACAATGAGCGCCACGCCCGCGACGAGGAATTGAGCAGGCTGGCCCGGCTCGATCCGTTGACCGGCGAGCTCAACCGCTCGCATCTGATCGCGGCGCTGGCCGAGGCGATCGAGGAGACGACCCGCTTCCGCTCGACCGCCGCCTTCATGCTGGTCGGCATCGATCATCTCGCCCGCGTCAACGATGCCTTCGGCTTCGACGTCGCCGACGCCGTGATCCTCGACGTCGCCAAGCGCATTCGCGCGCGCCTGCGCGGCGGCGACGTGCTCGGGCGCTTCTCCGGCAACAAGTTCGGCCTGATCCTGAAGAACTGCACCGTCGACGACATGAACGTGGCCGCCGAGCGCTTCCTCGCCGGCATCCGCGACGAGGTGGTGCCGACCAAATCCGGTCCGGTCTCGGTCACCGCCTCGATCGGCGCCGTCAGCCTGCCGCGCTATGCCCGCAACACCGACGAGGCCGTCAACCGTGCCCACGAGACGCTGGACGCCGCCAAGCGCCGCCGCTCCGGCTCGTTCGCGGCCTGGCGTCCGGATGCCGCGCGCGATGCGCAGCGCCGCGTCAACATCCGCGTCACCGACGAGATCGTCACCGCGCTCAACGAGCGCCGCATCAGGCTCGCCTATGAGCCCGTCGTCTCGGCTGTCTCGCGCGAGCGCGCATTCCATGAATGCCTGGTGCGGATGGACCAGGGCGACGGTCAGGTGCTGCTCGCGCCCGACATCGTGCCCGTCGCCGAACGGCTCGGCCTGATCCGCCTGGTCGATCACCGCGTGCTCGAGCTCGTGGTCGCCGAGCTCGCGGCGGCGCCCGACATCTGCCTCAGCCTCAACATCTCGCCTGATACGACCATGGATCCGGACTGGTGGGCGGGAATCGAATCGCTGATGCTGGCCCATCCCGGCGTTGCCGAACGGCTGATCGTCGAGATCACCGAGACGGTCGCGATCCAGGACATCGACGATGTCCGCGCCTTCGTCAGCCGCCTCAAGCATTTCGGCAGCCGTATCGCCATCGACGATTTCGGCGCCGGCTACACCTCGTTCCGCAATCTGCGCAAGCTCGGGGTGGACATCGTCAAGATCGACGGCGCCTTCGTGCAGAACATCACCCATTCCGCCGACGACCGCGCCTTCGTGCAGACCCTGATCGACCTCGCCCGACGCCTCGACATCAAGACCGTCGCCGAATGGGTGCAGGACGACGAAGCCGCAAACATGCTGCGCGACTGGGGCTGCGACTACATCCAAGGTCGCCTGATTGGGCTGGCTTCGGCGGAGCGCCCGTGGAGCGTGCCGTCGGACAGCGCGCTGCCTGCGGCGGGGTAAGGAATCTGAAAAGGTGTCGAAGCGGCCTGTCCGTTGCAGCTGGGCCGACTAGAGAATGTCTTCTCTCAGCAGATATGCCGTCGCGGAACCCTTCGCTAAGAGGAAGTTCAGAATAGTAAGAACTTGATGTTGAGTTTGAGGCGTTGTACGGACCTTATGTCGGTTCTGGAGCAAGTAGTCGCGCACCAGATTCTCCAAATAATAGACTGTGTTGACTTCGAGCTCTCTCGAATCCAGGTCAGGCGTTCGTTCGATGATGCCGGAGATCCAGGAAATCCCATCATCAACAAAGCCGCCGCCGATTTCATTCAAAAACTTCGCGAGTGAATACAGGGCTGCGGGGTGATCTCCAATTTCCTCAGCAACCCTCTTAAAAAAGGCTTTCTCTCGGACCTTCACCGACCGCCATTCTTTTATGCCTTTCTTCCAGTATGGCCACGCCAGCAGATAGTTATGCACGACCTCAGAGCCGTAAAGCCTTCCGGTCTTGTGCTCGCAGAGCTTCTTGATGGTCGGATAAAATAGCTCCCACGCCGTCCAGAACTGTTCGTATTGATTTTGTTTGTCTTCCGCGGAAACAAGGGAGCTCAGCAGAGCGGCGGCCTCGCGAGAACCGCCGAAGTGCTCCAGGAATGGTTGCAGGTATGCCCTGATATCTCCCTTATCGGATTGCAGCACGAGGTCCGCTAGCTTGTCGAAGAAGCGATGCCGCAGAGTGTAGTCAAATCGATCCTCCCGGTCCCTTTCTAGCACTCGCTTCGCAAGAGCTTTACAGACCGCTTGCGCAAAATCCTTGTGATGTTCATCAGCGACAGGAAGAGGCAGCAACAAAAATCCAGCGGCGAGAACACTCGCGTCTATTGTGTCTACCTGCGGCAAGTCAGCAAACGTTAGCTGATTACTCCAGACCTTCTTGAGTTCGCTCTTGCACTGCTTGGAGAACTCCTGAAAAACCTCGGTTTGCGAGAAATTGAAAGTATGGCTCTTCCATTTCTTCTCTCTGATGGCGCTGCGAATGCCATCTAGTTTCGGCTCCAAAAGAAGATAGCCGAGAAATAATGAATTTGCGTCTATCGGGCAGTCTCTCCACATTTCATTCAAGATCGCAAATGCCGCAAAGTCTGAAAACCTCTGCGACATGCCGGCCGGGCGCTCGTTGAATAGGCCGAACAACAGAAGTTCTTTTACGCGCGGTGCGTCTTTCGGAAACGGTTTCATTAAGGTGGGGAGGACGAGCACTGCCGCGCTCACGCCATCCGAAACTTGATACCGATATCTTTCGTCGAGCGATGCGGACGCATAGTCGAGGAGAACATCTCTACAGAATTCTCGTTCTGAGGCGTCGAGAGAGCCGAGTTCATCCCTCATCAGCACCGCGCAGACATAGGCAGGAACTGCTCTATAAAACAGAGAGAACCGCCCATTCTCGTCTTCGTTCGCCTCCAGGCCTTTGATGATAATCTTTGTATCAGCGAGGGCCTGTTTGTAGTCGCCTTCGTACTGAGGATACTCCTTGTACTCACTCTCGTTGCGCTCAAATCGATAGTGCGACCAAAGCTTCAATGGCGTGTATTTCATCGCCTCTGAGGTTTTTGCAACGGCTTCTTCGCTGTACTGTCTTAGCTCAGGATCAATCTCCGGATTGAAGCTGATAAGCACCTTGTCGTCTTTGGACTCCGTAGAAATGTTCATCTTCCGTCGATCCATGCGGGCTAGGCACAGGCGCCAGGTCTTGTCGTCGTGAGTTTCGTCTTCTTTGGCTGGTAGACGGGCGTAATAATCGTCGAAGATTTGCCAAATTTTCAGTTGCCTAGCCTTGACCTGTTCCTCTGTCTCATCGCCCGATCGAAACAGCTGATACTTGAGTGCAAGGTGCTCTAAGCTTGCTTTTCTATGCTCATCGTCGCATGTGTTCAGGCGTTCGTTCGTAAAGATTCCATTCGGATCAGAGCTGATGCCGAACAGACTCTTTGCAGACGAGTCCAGCTGCATTCTCCCCATTTCGAAAAAGAACAGCTCCTTGGTGCGAAATAGCACCTTGGCGACATTAAACAACTTGCTCGGTTCTGCGAGAACTATACTTGTCACAAGGGCGGTGATCGATGCGGAGCGCGAGTTCTCGATGAGATACAAGCACCAGCCTTCCAGGATTTCCGGCTTAGCCATCTTGGCCTGAGCGAGCAGCCATCGTTCGAGTGCCATGTGGATCGATTCGATAAGTGTCGGTGCGACCTGGGTGCCTCGATAGAGGTTCCAGATGCGGTTCGATACGAACTGCTTGATAGGCGGTTTGCCGTCGATATGTATTTCGACCTGCTCCACCTCGGCCTTACCGAGGTCGGTCGTGGCAAAGTAGTCGACTGCCCTATTGGTGAAACCGAGAATGAAGTCCGCTGTTTCCTTTGGGGCAGCCTGCAGCAAGTTCAATATCGGTGTTTGGAGAGCGCTAGCTGGATAGTAGTCCGAATGATTGCTAGCCAGATCGAAATACGATTCCATTTCGATATCGTGGCGACCGGAGTACCAAGCGTTCTTTTCCTTGGGTGGAGTGTAAATCCAGTAGAAGTTCGCGAGTGCCAGCAGCTCAGTGGGCAAATGCTTGGCGATGATACCGGTCTCAGTCGCGTCTCCGAGCGCTGCGTGCGCTAGCTCATAGTAGGTGGTCCTGCGGGATGCGTCACCATCCGCGACGATCCGACTGAAGATTGTCTTTAATTCGCCTGTGATCTCCGTAGCGCCGTTGAAGATGGTCCTTATTAGCTGTTCCTTCGTATCGTCGTTTGTGCCGTACGGAAAGTGACCATCACCTCTCGCCAGTTCCGTATAATAGAATAGAGCCAACTGTGCCGCGTGTTTCGTTGTGGAGCCCTGCTTATTATAGCGGTTCCAGTCGTCTAGCACGGGAAGAACGAGATTCATGTACGCCAAACCAAGCTCGCTCTTGTGCTCACTTACAAACGCGATAACGCTATGCCACCCAGCACCCCTGGGCTTTGCGAATAGGTGAGCCAGCGCATGGCTCCTCGCTCCGAAGACTTTGAGCAGATCGTGATCGATGTCCTTGCAGGCAATCCTCAATAGGAAGAGGACTTTCGTGAGCAACAAATCCTCATACTTGCTGCGCACAGAGATTGACCGACTGTATCGAGTGAAGCTCCCCTCTTCGATCGATTTGTCGGGCAGACTGAGCAGCCTTGCACTCACGTAGCTTACAAAGACCTCCGCATAGGGAGAGAGCATCGCGGCCACGATAACTTCGTCTCTCCAATGACGTTCGACTTCGGCAGCATCGATGGTCGATTCGATGAGCCTCTTAGCGGCGTCATCATCAGAAAGGAGCTTCTCCGAGAGCCAGCTCCGAAATGCTCGCCGTATCGGCAGCGAGTTTCCTATGGTCTCATAGAATTTGTCGAATGTAAGTGACGCGTGGAAGGCCCGCTCGATGATTTTGTCGAGAGCCCACTCGCCGTAAATATCGTGAGCAACGAAATAGCCGCCGGCGCTGGCGTCGTATTTTATGATTTCATCCGCTTCCAACTGAGGAAGCACATCATCATAACGTTCGACAGACACAAAGAAGCTACCTGTCGTCGCTCGTTTTCGGGCAATCTCCAAAAAGCACTGCTCCCGTTTCCGATGCAAATTATGTCGGGTGTCGGAAGTTTTCGCGATGCGAGTGTTCCACATCGCCTCTCTGAATTCCGAGTAGCCGATCTTGGTGTATCCTCGTGGATAGTCGCGAAGATATTCATTCAGGTAGAAGGGATTTTGGAGCAATTTGCGCAGGCGTTCGCCTTCCGGGAGTACAAATTGATAGTCTTTCGCAAACTGCGCTAGTTCATCGGCTGCCAGGCTCTCGACCGTCAGAGGCTTGAACGAGACGCCATACACGTGGATGAGTGTGCGCTCCAAGTCTTCAAGGTAGCCGAGACGCGTTGTGAAAATGACTTTCCAGCCAGCTGATCTGAGCGTGGACAGAAGCTCCTGGAAAACTTCTGGGCGCTCTATCCCAGACAGCTCCTCGGCGGAATCTATTATGACGTACTTCTCGTCGGATAAACTAAATTCCTGGATCAGATCTGATACAGTGAAATCGCCGTAATCTTTGAAGAGTTGATTGACGTTTGCAAGCGCAGTGAATTCCGTCGCCTTGAAAATAAACATTGGCGTGGTAGCGGCCAGTTGATGATGGAAATCCTTCACAACTGCGGTCTTGCCAACGCCCCCCTCTCCGCAAACTATTACGACCGGCGATTGCAGGAGCGCTTCTTTGAGCCGAAGAACAAGCGGACTTCTATCAATCTTGATGACTGCGCCGTTCGAGGCGATTTCCGATCTTATAAGATTGAGAATGGCCTCGGTATGTCGCGTCAATTCTCGAATGAGGTCAATCGTGCTCTTTTCGTTAGTAAAGAAATATCGGGAGATGTTCGCGTTTTCTTCGCATACGAATGGCTTTTCGAAATAATTGCGCGTTCTCCAAACGATGCTTACTCCCTTGGACTGTGCGTGGTCCTCGATTTCCGTCTTGTATGAGGGTTCCTTTGCTCCTTTTTTTCTGCTCTGGCCGAAGTCGGCGCTAACGTAGAAGTAAATCTGCGTCAGGCTCGGGTTCTGAAGCTTGGCGTCATCAATGGCCTTCTTGAGCGTTTCCGTCTGCCCGGAAAATTTTTCGACAAACTTCGCCTGCCAACCGACAACGTCACTGCCAACGGTGATCGGATCTTCTTCAATGCCGGCCTGGTTGAAGTATCGCAGAGGCCCGATCGGCTGCTTATGCTCTTTGGCGAACAAGAGTGAGCAGAACCATTCGAAGGCTTTTTCCTCCTTGCCATTGAACTTGGAGCGGAAGGCCGCCCAATTTGGCTCGACTAGCATGATAAGAGTTTACTCCCGCCGAGAATGTTCTTCGAATCGACGCAACCTTTTGGCGTGCGGTTATGAGGCTCATCCGCTGCCTGCGATATGCTGAGCGACCGCACTGCGCCAGATTCGCGCACAAAGAACAACGCAAGAACATTGAGGCCTGCGGGGCATCAACAACTTGTTGATGGAACTCATCTTTTTAGAAATTGCAAAGCAAGCGATGCAAAGGATGCCGGGGCAAATCCGCGCTCCTGGAGCACCTTACAAATTGCGGCCTGTCGGGAGGCTCTGGACCAGCAATAGTCTGCTGAGCCAAAGCTCACAGGCTCTTCAATGCCTTCAATACGGCTGCGGAGAGGTCCCCGTTCGTGGGAGAGACCGTGATGCCCCGTCCAAGCGTCTGGCCATTGGCTTGGTAGAGGTGAGGGAGCAGAGCCTTAAAGCGCTGCACTCCGAATGCCTCCTTCTTACTTTTGCCCATCGAGTAATTGATAAATTCCCGCCCGGCACCGACGACCAAGTCAGCGAGCTGCAGCCTGGGCTCGAACTCCATGCCCGCGAACGCCACAGTCGGCGCGAATGCGATTTGAGCTAGCGGTCCACACTGGTATTTCACCCCACCCTGTTCAGGGCCCGACCTGCCGTAGCGCCACCCGGTATGATACTCGGATGTAAAAGGTGCCCGATTATTTGCTTCGGGCCAATCGAGAAGCGAATCAACGCGCCTGCCTCCTGCACTGTCCTTGCAGAAAAGACCAACCCGCATCAGCAGGTTGCCAAACGAATAGCCTACCAAGTCTTGCTTAGTCTTACCGAGAACCTGCTTGTTGTTTGAGTAGGCATGGATGATGCTGACGAATATCACTGCGCCGGCCGTGGTGAGCGCGTCGAGCAAATCGGTGCGAATAGCGTCACTATTTTCGATGAGGATTTGCTTTTGGTTCTCCAGGCCATGGGCAGCAAGCGGACGATCCAAGTCACGCATATTCCATTTGACCGGACAGTGACTGTCTAGGCCGTGTTTGGCCTTAAACGCCTTTACCCTCTCCAACAAACCAACGGTCATGTCGCGCCGAATGGCATAGCCGCCGATAACGAGAATGTCCGGGGCTTCGGCCCCCCAGATACCGTTAAGTTCAGAATTGTCGCATACGAGTTCCATTAAGTCGGAACATAGCTCGACGACCTCTGATTGCGAAGGTAAATTATGCAGCTATGGCGTCGACGATTGTCTGTCGACTGCAGCGGTGTCTAACTCAAGCAGCTATGCTATCGCTAAGTCATTCAGACATCTAAAGAAAGACCCTCGCGTAAGTGAGGGTTGGCTAACTAGTTTTGTATCTGAGAGCAAATCCGCGCTGCCCGACCGCCTTGGCGAGAGTTGGCGCTTATCCGCAAATTTCTCCTTTGAAATCAATCCTATTCTACTGTGCATGGGGTTGTTTTCGCGAAATTTGAAGAAGCTAGAGAGTGTGGGCACGGCGCAAGCGTGCCTTTGCCGACTCTACAAGCTCCTCCTCACGCTCCCTCGTCCAGCGCCACCAGCTCGCGCTTCTTGCGCAGCGACGGCAGCAGCGGCGCGATCAGCAGCACCAGGGCGAGCACGAGACACGCTCCCGAGATCGGCCGCTGCACGAAGGTCCAGAGATCGCCCTGCGACAGGATCAGCGACTTGCGCAGATTGTTCTCCATCATCGGCCCCAGCACGAAGGCCAGCACCAGCGGCGCCGGCTCGTAGCCGAGCTTGCGCATGAAATAGCCGATGATGCCGAACGCGATCATCACATAGACGTCGAACACGTTGTTGCTCGAGCAGTAGACGCCGAGGATCGTGAACAGGATGATCAGGGGGAACAGGATATTGTAGGGCAGCTTGAGCAGTTGCACCCACATGCCGATCATCGGCAGGTTCAGGATCAGCAGCATGACGTTGCCGATATACATGCTGGCGACGATGCCCCAGAACAGGCCGGGGTTTTGCGTGATCAGCAGCGGCCCCGGCTGCAGGCCGTGAATGACGAAGGCCCCGAGCAGCAGCGCCATCACCACGTTCGGCGGGATGCCGAGCGTCATCAGCGGAATGAAGGCGCCGCCGGCCGCGGCGTTGTTCGCCGATTCCGGCCCGGCGACGCCCTCGATCGCACCATGGCCGAACCTTTCAGGCGTCTTCGACAGCCGCTTCTCCAGCGCGTAGGACGCGAATGACGAGACCACGGCGCCGCCACCCGGCAGGATGCCGAGGAAAAAGCCGAGGATGGTGCCGCGGCCGACCGGGCCTGCGCTCGCCTTCCAGTCCTCCTTGCTGGGCAGGAGATGGGTGATCCTGGTGTTGATGACGTCGCGCTTGATCGCCTGCTCGGTGTTGAGCAGCACCTCGGCGACGCCGAACAGGCCCATCACCACGGGCACGAGGCCGATGCCGTCGATCAGCTCCATGCGGCCGAACGTCAGCCGCGGCTGCGCGGTGATGCTGTCGAGCCCGATCAGCCCGAGCACGACGCCGATGCACGCCATCAGCAATGCCTTCGGCATCGATCCCTGGGTGAGGAAGGTGAGCACGACGAGGCCGAGCACCATCAGGCTGAAATATTCGGCCGGGCCGAAGGCAATGGCGAGGCTGGCAAGCTTCGGCGCCACCAGCATCAAGGCCACCAGCGCAAAGGTGCCGGCCGCAAAGGAGCCGAACGCGGCGATTCCGAGCGCGGGGCCCGCGCGGCCCTGCTTTGCCATCTGGTGGCCGTCGATGCAGGTCACGACCGAGGCGGCTTCGCCGGGGATGTTGACCAGGATGGAGGTGGTCGAGCCGCCATACATCGAGCCGTAATAGATGCCGGCCATCATGATGATGCCGGATTCCGGCGTGCCCGACAGCGTCACAGGTAGCAGTAGCGACATTGCCGAGATCGGGCCGATGCCCGGCAGCACGCCGACCAGCGTGCCGATGAAGACGCCGATGAAGCAATAGAGCAGGTTGATCGGCAGCAGCGCAACGCCGAATCCATGTGCCACGTTGACGAGCGTATCCATGGGGTCAGCCGATCCCGAACAGGCCGGACGGCAACTGGATCAACAGCAGCCGCTTGAGCACCCACCACATACCCGTTGGCACCAGTACCGCGATCGGAATGGCAAGGGTCCATCGCACCGGATCGATCAGCCGCAACAGCAGCAGCATCAGCGGGATCGACGACAGCAGGAATCCCAGCGGCTCCAGCGCAAAGGCGAATGCGGTGAGGCAGGCGATGAGGACAAGCGGCTTGCTCCAGCGCACGTTCTCCCAGCGCGAGGCCAGCGTCGGCCCGCCCTCGGTGATCGCCGAGACGATGATGGCGCCTGCGAACACGCACATCAGGATGCCTGTGTAGAACAGCACATAGCCGGAGCCGGGATCGTTGATGGTGCCGAGCTTGAGCTTCAAGCCCGACCAGATCACGAAGCCGCCGAGCGAGAGTCCGATCAGCCCGCCCCAGAGTTCGGAGTTGCCGAGGCGGAGCTTGACGTTGGTTGGATCGTTCATCTGGATTGCTCTCGGATCACCGTCGTCCTGAGGTGGCGGAGCGCAGCGTAGCCCTCGAAGGGCGACGGTACCCCGATCCATCGTTCGAGGCGAGCCGCAAGTGCGGCTCGCACCTCAGGATGGCGCCAGCACGTGTCGCGGCAGAACTTTACTTCTTCGCGAGCCCGAGCGTCTCGATCACCTTGCGCTCGGACTCCGTGACCTCGACGACGAATTTCTTGTAATCCTCGGTGTTCTTGTAGTTCGGCACCATGTCGTATTTGGCCAGCGTGGCGATCACCGCGGGATCCTCGGCCGCCTTCTTGAAGGCATCGTGCAGCTTGGCGACGATCTTGGGATCCATGCCTTTCGGCCCGGCAATGCCGAACGGGGAATCATAGACCATGGGATAGCCGAGCTCCTTCAGCGTCGGCACGTCGGGATAGTTCGGCGAGCGTGCGCCGGTCCACACCATCAAGAGCCGCAGCTTGCCGGCGTCGACCAGCGGCCGCCATCCCGTGGAATCCGCCTGCAGCATGGTGTGCTGTCCCAGCACGGCAGCGTTGGTCTCCGCGCCGCCCTTGAAGGGGACCTGCGTCAGCTTGATGCCGGACATCCCGGCGATCTGCTCCATGCCGATATGCAGCGAGGTGCCGGCGCCGGGCGTGGCGTAGGTCACCTTGCCCGGATTCGCCTTTGCGAACTCCACCACGTCCTTCCAGCTCTTGAACTGCGATTCCGCGCTGGTGGTCACGCCGAAAGTGTAGCCCGTGAGATGGACGATATAGGTGAAATCCTTTGCCGGATCCCACGACACCTCCTGCATCAAGGGCAGGCGGAACACAGTGATCGGGATCTGCGAGATGGTATAGCCGTCCGGCTTCGCCGCCGCGGCCATCGTCGCCGGCCCGACCGTGCCGCTGCCGCCGGCCTTGTTGTCGGTCACGATCGGCTGGCCCAGCACCTTCGAGGCGCTGTCGGCGATCGCGCGCATCGAGAGATCAGTCGATCCGCCGGCCGGCCAAGGCACGATCAACGTGATCGGCTTCGTTGGATAGTCCTGCGCATTGACCGCCGTGGAGAGCAATAAGCCCATGACGGCGTGCACCGCGGCAAATGCAATCGTCTTCAGCCCGTATCCCGACATCGAAAGCCTCCCTCGCGGCGGCCTCTCTGGGGGCGCCGTCTCTCGTTGCGAGGCGATTGTTCCTGAATTTGACGGAGAAGAAAAGCGTGTTGCGCGCATCGATGTGCGGCCGTCGGTCAGCTAACGCCGACAGAGCCGACCTCTGCGACAATTCGTCGTTTGGCCGCGTGCCGAGAGGCGGAATTTGAGCGGCCGAAGCGGTCAGGCCACCCGCCGGACCGTGTTCAGCGTCTCGATGGTGCGGCCGACTTCCGAGGCGAGACACGGCTTGCCGAAATAATAGCCTTGGACCGCGGTGCAGCCGCATTCGCGGACGAAGTCGAGCTGTTCCTCGGTTTCCACGCCCTCCGCCGTGGTCTCGACGCCGAGCACGGAGCCGAGGCTCGCGATCGTTCTGACGATGGCAACGCTCTCCGGGCTTTCGCCGAGCGTGCCGACGAAGGAGCGGTCGATCTTGATGCGGTCGAATGGAAACTTGCGCAGATAGCTCAGGGAGGAATAGCCGACCCCGAAATCGTCGAGGCTGACGCGCACCCCGAGCGCGCGGAGCTGGTGCAGGATGTCGATGGTCGCCTTGCTGTCGTCGAGCAGCGCCGTCTCGGTGACCTCGAGCTCGAGCCGCTGCGGCGGCAGGCCGGCTTCCGCGAGCGCGCTCGTGACCATCGCCACCAGGCCGCGGGAGCGGAATTGCACCGGAGACAGGTTCACCGCGACGGTGACGCCGGGCCAGGACGCGGCGGTGGCGCAGGCCGTGCGCAGCACCCATTCGCCGATCGGAACGATCAGCCCGTTCTCCTCCGCAATCGGGATGAACTCGGCCGGAGAGACGAAGCCGCGCGAGGGATGCTTCCAGCGCAGCAATGCCTCGAAGCCGGTGAGCTCGGAGGAATCGAGCCGCATCTGCGGTTGAAACACCAGGTGAAATTCACGCCCTTCCAGCGCGCCGACCAGGTCCTGCTCCAGCGCGTGCCGGCTGCGCGCCTGTTCCTCCATCTCGGGCTCGAACAACTGATAGGCTCCGCGCCCCTTGGCCTTGGCCTGGTAGAGCGCGAGGTCGGCGCATTTCATCAGCTCATCGGCATCGAGTCCGTGGTCGGGCGCGATCGCGATGCCGACGGAGACGCCGACATGGATCGACTGGCTTTCCAGCGGCGGCGGATGACCGATGATCTCGACCAGGCGGCGGGCGAGCGCCTCGGCCGATTGCGGCTGCGGCCCGCGCTGGAGCACGGCGAACTCGTCGCCGCCAAGCCGCGCGACGGTGTCGTGCTCGCCGACATTCTCCTTGAGGCGCGCCGCGACCCAGCGCAGCAGGCGGTCGCCGGCGGCGTGGCCGAGGCGGTCGTTGACGGTCTTGAAATTGTCGAGGTCGAAGCACAGCACGGCCATGGCGCCGCCGGCGATCGCGACCTGGTTCAGCCCCTCGCCCATCTTCTCGCGGAACAGCGTGCGGTTGGGCAGGTCGGTGAGCGAATCGTGCCGCGCCATGTGCGCCACCCGGGCCTGGGCCTTGTGGCGCTCGGTGACGTCCTCATAGGTCACGACCCAGCCACCATGCTCCATCCGCTTGTGGTTGAGCTTGATGATGCGGCCGTCGTTCAAATGGCGGTGCAGCGTGTGCTCGCCCTCGCGCAGCCTCTCGACGTAGTCGGCATAGAGCTTGGCGCCGGTCATGTTCGGATGGATGCCGAGCTCGCAGGCGTGCTCCATGATGTCGCGCATCGAGACGCCTGGCTTCACGGTCTCCGGCGACAATCCATACATCTCGATATAGCGGCGGTTGCAGACGATCACGCGCAGGCTGGCGTCGAGCATGCACAGGCCCTGGCTCATGTTGTTCAGGGCAGCGTCGAACCGGCGGTACTGCTCGCTCAGCTCCTCGATCGCACGCTCGCGCTCGGTAATGTCCTCATAGGTGGCGACGAAGCCGCCTTCGGCCAGCGCGCAATAGCGCACCGAGATCACCGTGTCGTTCGACATGCGCCGGCGCATCGGCGAGGAATCACGGCTTGCGATCCGCGCGCGGGCGGCTTTGAGGATCTGCTGCGGGCTGTATTCCGGGGAGAACGCGCCGTTCGCCATGGATCGCTCGATCAGCTCGGCGAGGTGTGTGCCGGGGCGGGTCTCCTCCGGCGACAACAGGTAGATCTTGAGGTAGGTGGAGTTGCAGACCCGAAGCCGCATGTCGCTGTCGAAGAAGGCGAGCCCGTGGGCCATGTTCTCCAGCGCCGCATCGAGGATGAAATTCTGCTGCCGCAGCGTTTCCTCGTATTGCAGCCGCTCCGTGACGTCCTCGTGCACCGTCACCCAGCCGCCGTCGGGCAGGAAGCGGGAGACCGCCTGCACCATCCGTCCGTCGTAGCGCATCACCAGCAGCGTCTTCGGCTTCCTAGTGCGCACGTCCTCCAGCCGGTTCTGGTAGAATTCGTCGCTCGACATGCCCGGCAGGTTGCCGCGCGACATCCAGTGCTCGATCACCGTGGAATGCGCGACGCCCGGCTTCACGATCTCGGGGTCGAGGTTGTAGAGCTTCAGGAACCGTTCGTTGCAGACGACGACACGGCTGTCGACGTCGTACATGATCAGTCCGTGCGACATGTTGGCGAGCGCGTGCTGGCTGCGCTCGGTCTGCACGCGCAGTTCCGCTTCGAGCCGGGCGAGGCGGGTGACGTCGTCGCAGATCGTCATCCAGCCGCCGCCGGGGAGCGGCTTCAGCTCGAGCGACATGACGAGGCCGCTCGCCAGCATTTGCTCGGTGCGGAACGGCTTGCCCGCGGCGATCTGCGCCATCCGCCTCGAATACAACGCGTCGAGCTGGTCTTGCGGAAAGTTGCCGCGGCTTGCGCTGTGCGCGAGCACCTCGCGATAGCTGGTGCCGATCCGCACGATTTCGGCCGACATGTCGAACAGTCTGAGATAGCGCTGGTTCGTCAGCACGATCCGGTTGTCGGCATCGTAGACGCAGACGCCCTGTTCCATGTGGTCGAGCGCAAGCTGGCTCAGCGCGACGAGGGCGCCTGGGCCCTGCTCACGGCCTGTACCAAGCTCGCTCTCGCGGGTCGACATCATGGGGTCGGCGGGGCCTCGGCCAGCAATAGACTGAATGCAGCCTAATTCAGCCGCCGAGGCTAGCGAACAGGCCGGAAAATTCCCTTAAGCGCTGTAGTTTACGGAGGATGACCGGCGATGGTGAGCGCACGCGTAAACGGCCCGCTGCCAAGGCAATAGGCCGTAGCTCCGGACGAGCGCGGCGATATTCCCGCTCCGCTCGTACAGATTTACAGCGCCGGGCGTTGCTCTACGGCCCGTACAGCACGAGCTCCGTGTCGGTGAGGTCGCCGAGCTGTGGCTGGTGCGGGCCCCTGAAGTATTTCCGGCCGCGCCGCTCGGTGTAAATGCCGACGAGGCCGGGAACCGGACCGTTGGCATCGACGGCCACCGCGATCTTGCCGAGCCGCAGCAGCAGCCGTCCGATGCGGCCGGCGCATTCGGCAAATTCTGCGGTGCTCCGGCAATAGATCAGCTTCATGGCGGGCGGTGCGATGAAACCGCGGCGGATGCGCACCGGTTGCAGGATGAAAGGGAAGGTTCCCTTCGGCGTGCGGCAGACGAGGCTAAGGCAATTGTAACGCGCATGTCGCGTCAAAAGCTCGGTCTCCGCCTCGGAAAGCCCCTTGATCTCCTTGGCGTGCGGCGGAATGACCTCGATCTCGTTCCAGCGCGGGACGCGCGCTAGCGCAGGGACCGAGAAGAATATGCCGCGGCAATAGGCGCGAAAGCCCTGCGTCTCGATGATTGGCCAGGTCCACTGCGCCGGGCTGATGTTGAAATAAGTGACGTGCTTGTGCCGCTGGGCGATCTTGGTCAGCAGCGGCGCGTAGTTGCGGTAGGCCGGGTCGACATACCAGCTCGACAAATTGCACCGGATGGCGGTCTCTTCGCCCTCCTTGCGTGAGGTGTAGATCAAGAGCAGCACGCCGACCGGCCTGCCGTCGTCGTCGAGCATGTAGCCGAAGCGCGGATAGCCCTCCGGCACGGCCCGGAAGGCCTGCCGGCGCAGACCCTGGATCCAGTAGTCGCGTGAACGGCCGACGAAGCCGCGCGTCAGCAAGTCCGCGATCTTATCGACGTCGGACTCGGTGATCTCGCGGCATCGGACCTTGGTATGGATCACGCTCGTCTTGCCCGTGGAAATGGTCGGCCTCGTGAGGTCTATCGTTTCAGCATGATCTTCTCGGAAAACCGCTCCGCACTTTTCCGGATCATGCTCTAGCGCCAGCCTTCGCCATGGGCCTCGGCCGCGACAGGCGGCTGCAGGCTCAGGACGTCCCGCACCTTGGCGGGCCAGGCGGAAAGATCGGTACCGTGAGTGTGGAACATGGCGACGGCCAGACGGTCCATGCCGAAGGCAACGCAGCCGGTGTGGGCCGGCTCGGCGTTGGCGTCCTGGATTCCCCAGGTCGTGCCGAAATGCTCGCGGTGATAGTTGAAGCTCATGCACGCCGTCGGCTGCTCTTCGGAGCGCAGCGGGATGAGCAGCTCGAACTTGAGCTGCTGCTGCTTCTGGCTCACCGCCTTCATTTGGCCGACCCGGCCGAAGAACGGATCGCTGGCATAGTCGACGCGGAAGCTGAGGCCGAGGTCGGTCGCGATCTTCTGCGCGCGCACCATCCAGCGCTCGCGGAAATCGGCGACATCGTCGGGGCTGCCGATGCAGACATATTCGCGCATGCGGAACGATTGCAGCCGGTCGAGATGCTTCGACGGCTCGCGGCGGAAGCAATCCGCGGCAACGTCGAAGCGCAGCCCGCCCTTCGGCAAAGGTCCGCGGCTCGCCGCGATCGGATAGACCGGATAGCAGGCCGCCGGCGACAGCACGAGATCGGCCGGCGACAGCGAAGAGGTCCAGTCGCCGCCGGCATCGAAGCGGCTCACTGCGGCGTTGATCTCGCGTTCGGTGCCGTGCAGGCCGCAGACGCAGCCGAGCAGGTTCGGAAAGCTCTTGAGATAGCCGGACTTCTCCAGCTGGGAGCGGCTCATCACCGGCGGGAAGCGCATCACCTCGGTGCCGGCCTCGCGATAACCGGTGATCAGCGCGGCGAGCTTCTCGACGATGCCCTCGTAGAGCGCGGTGCGGGCATAGACGCCATCGGCGCCCATGCGGTGGAACAGCTTGTCGGCGAGATGATCGAGCGGATCGATCATTTGCGGGGCGGTGGTGGGCGAGTCGGGGAGGACGGCAATATTCATGGTTCGATGTCCTGCTATCTCAAAATTGTTCTTGTTGAATCGGCCGCGGAGGTACGTCAGTCGCGAAGGCTCGCCGGCACCCCGCTCATCAATGTCGATGTCGCGGCATTGGCCAGGATCCGGTCGTTGTTGATCATGATCGGCGACGACAGCACGTCGCGGAGGTGACGGCCCATGGTGAACTCGCCGTCGTTGCGATAGCCGGCAAGTCCCGCGGTGCGCATCGCGTGCATCACGGTCTCGACCGCGAGCTCGGAGGCCTGCACCTTCAAGAGCGTGATCGAGGACTGGAAGTAGAGCGAGCTCAGAGCACGCTCGTCATGCTCGACGCGGGCGAAAGCGTCGATATTGGCTGATATCAGCGCGCGCAGCTTGGCCAGCGACATCTTGGCGGCGGTGAAGTGCGCCGCGGCCGGGGGCATCTGTCCGCCGGACGAGCGGGCCGCCTTGCGGATGAAGGCCTGCGCGCGCGTCACCGCCGCAGCGGCGATGCCGGCCCAGGCCGACGACCAGCACAGATGCGCGAACGGCGTCATGGTCTGGGCGTGGATCTTGTCATAGGATTCCGGGAAGATGCGGTCGGCGGGGCAGTCGACCTTCAGCTCGAACCCGGTCGAGCAGGTGCCGCGCATGCCGAGCGTTTCCCAGCCCAGCGTCCGCTTCAGCGAATAATCGTCCTTGGCGAGCGCCAGCAGCACCTGGTCGGAGGCGGCGGCTTCGGTGGCGCGGCGGGCGATGGTGACGAGGCCATCGGCTTCGGCGCCGTAGGAGATCACGGTGGCGTCGCGCACCAGCGAGACGGTATCGCCGGCATGGTCGACCGCAGCCGCGCTGGCGCGGATGTTGCCGCCGTTCTGGCCTTCGGTGGTGGAGGAGGCGAGCAGCCACTGGTCGCGGGCGACCCGGCGCATCATGGTCTCCATCCAGGGGATTCCATGGCCGTGCCTGATGACGCAGGCGACCTTGGTCTGGTGCATCGCGTAGATCATCGCCGTGGACGCGCAGGCGCGTCCGAGCGTGTAGCAGATGTCGGTGACGTCATGGATCGAGGCGCCGAAGCCGCCGAACTCGACCGGAATCATCACGCCGAGCAGCTTCTGCTCGCGTGCGACGTCGAAAGCCCGGTGCGGGAAGCGGGCGTCGCGATCGACCTCGTCGGCGTCGGCCGCGGCCGCTGCGGCGGTCCGGGCGGCGCGCTCGATCAGGGAGGGACCCTGCTCGAGAAAGCTCGTCTGCATTTCGTCGACAGTGAGGACTGCTTCACGCACGTTCATGCTCGTCCGCCTCCGGTTTGCCGTTCGAGATCGCCGGCATCATTCGCGATGCCGCTTGAGGCGATCCTCCAGCCATCTTTGCTTGTGAGACGAGGCTACGGATTTAATTCAAATTCGTCGATGAAATAGAGGGTAAACAAAACCCAATTCCGAACGAACAGTTAAGGTCCGGTTGTTCGCATCGCCGGATTTTCCGGTATCGCGTTAGGACTCTGGAAGAAGGTTGGATTTCCGACAATCTGAGTCATCGTTTACTAAGAAACGCGAAGTATTGGTGCCGCCCATTGCAGGACCGGCAGCCCGCACCCATCGTAGCCGGCAGTCCGGTCCGACCCCGATAGACAAATGGAAATTTGCCGATGCAGGCCTTCGATACCGTTTTGCGCAACCGCATCACCAAGCTGGTGAAGGGCATTCTCGAACAGAATTCGCTCACCGCAGAGGTTACACCTTCGGCCAAGCTCGTCGATATCGGCCTGACCTCGATGGACATGGTCAATCTCATGCTCGGCGTCGAGGCCGAATTCGACTTCACCATTCCGCAGTCCGAGATCACGCCGGAGAATTTCCAGTCCGTCGAGACGCTGGAGCGGATGGTCGCGATGCAGCTCCAGCCGGCGACCGCGGCCTAATCCGACTCTCTCCTCCGTCATTGCGAGCGAAGCGAAGCAATCCAGACTGCCTCCGAGGTGGCGGTCTGGATTGCTTCGTCGCTGCGCTCCTCGCAATGACGCTCAACGAGACGATCCCCCGTTCCAAATCCGCCGCAAAACTGGCATAGCTTAACCATGTCACCATGAGGCGGACAGGGTGGAGCAGGCATGACGCAGGCGGTATTGGGCATCATCGGCGGCTCGGGCATATATGACCTGCCCGGCTTAGAGGGTGCGCGCGAAGAGGTGATCGAGAGCCCCTGGGGCGAGCCGTCGGCTCCTTTAAGGCGTGGCTCCATCGCCGGCCTGCCGATCGTGTTCCTGCCCCGGCATGACAAGGGGCACCGGCTGTCCCCCTCCGACATCAATTATCGCGCCAACATCGACGTGCTGAAGCGCGCCGGCGTCACCGATTTGATCTCGCTCTCGGCCTGCGGTTCCTTCAGGGAGGAACTGCCCCCTGGGACCTTCGTTCTCGTCGATCAATTCGTCGATCGCACCCATAAGCGCGAGAGCTCGTTCTTCGGCCGCGGCTGCGTCGCGCATGTGTCGATGGCGCACCCGGTCTCGCCGCGGCTGCGCATCCATCTGGCGGCCGCCGCGGAAGCGGAAGGCATCTCGATCGCGCGCGGCGGCACTTATGTCTGCATGGAAGGGCCGCAATTCTCCACTTACGCGGAAAGCATGACCTACAAGACGCTGGGCTACTCGGTGATCGGCATGACCAATATGCCCGAAGCCAAGCTCGCCCGTGAGGCGGAGATCTGTTACGCCACTGTCGCCATGGTGACGGATTTCGACTGCTGGCATCCCGACCACGATGCGGTCACCGTGCAGGACATCATCCGCGTGCTGAATTCGAACGCCGACAAGGCGAAGGCGCTGGTGGCGCGGTTGGCCAAGGATTTTCCGCGTGAGCACGAGCCGTGCCCGATCGGTTCGGACCGTGCGCTCGACACCGCGCTGATCACGGCGCCCGAGGCGCGCGATCCCGAGCTCCTGAAGAAGCTCGATGCGGTGGCCGGGCGCATCCTGCGAGCGTGAGACGCAAGACAAACGAAAAGGCAGAATGCCATGAAGGTCGACGGCAAGCATTTCCGCAGCATCTGGCGCGAGCGCGACGGCTGGTCGGTCGGCGCGATCGATCAGCGCCGGCTGCCGCATGAATTCGTCGTTGCGCGGCTGACCTCGTGTGAAGATGCGGCCGTTGCTATCAGGGACATGCTGGTGCGCGGCGCGCCGCTGATCGGTGCCACCGCCGCCTACGGCATGGCGCTCGCGATGCGCGAGGACGCTTCCGACGCCGGGCTGCAACGCGCCTATGACACGCTGGTCGTGGCGCGGCCGACCGCGATCAACCTGAAGTGGGCGCTGGACGAGATGCGCGCGGCGCTCGCGCCGATCGATCCGGTGGAACGGGCGGAAGCTGCCTATGCGCGCGCCGACGAGATCGCCGAGCAGGACGTTGAGATCAACCGCGGCATTGCCGACAACGGCCTGAAGCTGATCGAGGCGACCGCGGCGAAGAAGCCGGGCGAAGTCGTCAACGTGCTGACCCATTGCAACGCCGGCTGGCTCGCCACCGTCGACTGGGGCACGGCGACGGCGCCGATCTATCTCGCGCATGAGCGCGGCATCAAGATCCATGTCTGGGTCGACGAGACCCGTCCGCGCAACCAGGGCGCCTCGCTCACGGCCTGGGAGCTTGGCCATCACGGCGTGCCGCACACGGTGATCCCGGACAATACCGGCGGGCACCTGATGCAGCACGGCATGGTCGATCTCGCCATCGTCGGCACCGACCGCGTCGCCGCCAATGGCGACGTCTGCAACAAGATCGGCACTTACCTGAAGGCGCTTGCCGCGCATGACAACGGTGTGCCGTTCTACGTCGCGCTGCCGTCGCCGACGATCGATTTCGCCGTCCATGACGGTATCCGCGACATCCCGATCGAACAGCGCAGCGGCGTGGAGGTCACCGACATGACCGGCCGCACCGCGGAC
Source organism: Bradyrhizobium sp. NBAIM03 (assembly GCF_020194055.1). Classification (NCBI taxonomy): domain Bacteria; kingdom Pseudomonadati; phylum Pseudomonadota; class Alphaproteobacteria; order Hyphomicrobiales; family Nitrobacteraceae; genus Bradyrhizobium; species Bradyrhizobium sp. NBAIM03. The sequence continues at coordinate 136,034 of NZ_JADYVS010000020.1, forward strand.
GGCCGGCTGGAGACGGTACGCATCGTGCCCGAAAACTCGCCGGTCGCGAATTACGCCTTCGACGTGACGCCGGCGCGGCTCGTCACCGGTCTCATCACCGAGCGCGGCGTGCTGAAGCCGGATCGCGCCGCGCTGGCGTCGGCATTTCCGGAGCGGATCTCTACGGCGGCGAAGTAGATTTGGTCGGGCGATATCTCGCCACAACCGTCATTGCGAGCGCAGCGAAGCAATCCAGACTCCCTCCGCGGAAAGACTCTGGATTGCTTCGCTGCGCTCGCAATGACGGCGTATGTCGAACTACCCCAGCTTCAGCCCCGTCGCCGTCTCCAGCTCCGCGATCGCCTGCGCCCCGCTCGTCACCTTGATCGTGGTCATGCCCATCTGACGCGCCGGCTTCAGGTTGACGCCGAGATCGTCGAGATAGACGCAATTGTTCGGATCGACCTTCAGCGTCTCGACCATCATCTGGTAGATGCGTGGATCGGGTTTGCGCAGACCGATCTTGGCGGATTCGATGACGTGATCGAACAGCACCATGACTTCGGCGATGTAGAGAGAACGTCCCGTCATGCTGCCGATCGCGTTGGCCGGCAGATTGTTGGTGATGCAGCCGGTCTTGAATTGCGCCTTGATGCGCTTCAGGGCCTCGACCATCTCCGGGCGCAGATCGCCCTGCAGCAGCGGCAGCACGTCTCGGCCGCGCACCTCCGCACCGAGCGCGAGCGATTCGGCGGCGAACAATGCGTCGAACGTCTCGATGTCGACCTCGGCCCGCTCGAATTTGGCCCAGGCGTTTTCCAGATGATTGGCGGCGTTGGTGCGCCGGATGATATCGGCGGGCAGGCCGCGCTCGGTCTCGAACCGCGTGAACGCCTCGAAGGGCGAGCTCGTCAGCACGCCGCCGAAATCAAAGATCACCGCCTCGATCGCCAATGTCCTGCCCTCGTCAATTGCTTTCCAAGAGGGCTAGCATGCGCTATCGGCAAGAGCCAGTCCGAAGCAATCGCCCGCCTTCATCGATGCCGATGCGTGTTCCCATGAAGAAGCTCGCCACCCTCATCGCAGCTACGCTGCTGCTCGCTGCGCCCGCTCACGCCATCGTCGGCGGCGGCACGCCGCAGGCAGATGGCGTCGCCCGCGCCGTCGTCACCATCGTCGGCTCGCGCGGCAATTTCTGCACCGGCAGTCTGATCGCCCCGAGGCTGGTGTTGACGGTCGCCCATTGCGTGCAGCCGGGCGCGGATTACAAGGTGGTCGATCGCGGCGGCGACGGCCAGCCGCAATTGCTGAACGTGCGCACCGTCGCGACCCATCCGAACTTCAACATGCAGGCGATGCAGGCGCATCGCGCCACCGCCGACGTGGCGCTGCTGCAGTTGGAAATTCCACTGAAGGGAAAATCCACGGTGACGGTCGGCATGCCCACGATTCCAATTCAGGTCGGCAGTCGCTTCGTCGTCGCCGGCATCGGCGTCGCGGTTCTCGGTGATGGCAAGAGCGGCGGCACCACGCGCGTGTCCGGCCTCGTTGCAACCGGGCAGCCCGGCACGCTGCAGATTCGTCTGGTCGATCCCGTAACCAACGGTGTTCGCGGCGGAATTGGCGCCTGCACCGGCGATTCCGGCGGCCCCGTGTTCGAGGACAGGTCGAACGGTCCCGTGCTCGTCGGCCTCATCAGCTGGTCGACAGGACCGAACGGCGCCGCCGGTTGCGGCGGCTTGACCGGCGTGACGCCGCTAACGCTCTATCGCGACTGGATCGTGCAGACCGCGCGGAGCTGGGGTGCGGCACTGTGATTTGACCGCGACTTGATCTATGTCATTTTGAAGCGGAGGCGCGGCGGGTGATCATGCCCGTCGCGGAGGAAACGCGCCGTCCAATCAAGGACGGCCACAAAGACAAGCAAGGCATAGAAGCAACAATGAATGTCGCTGTTCGCAGTCACGCCACGGCCAAACAGGCTTCTGAACATTTCGACGTGCTGATCGTCGGCGCCGGCATCTCCGGCATCGGTAGCGCCTATCACATCCAGAAGCAGCTGCCGGGCACGAGCTACGTCATCCTGGAGACCCAGGAAACATTCGGCGGCACCTGGAGCACACATCGCTATCCCGGTATTCGCTCCGACAGCGATCTCCACACTTTCGGCTACAGCTTCAAGCCTTGGGTCGGCCCGCCGATTGCGACCGCCGAAGAGATCCTCTCCTATATGAAGGAGGTGATCGACGACAACGATATCGCGCGGCACATTCGCTACAAGCACAAGATCAATTCCGCGAGCTGGTCGAGCGAGCAGAATCTCTGGACCATCGACGCCGTGACGACCGACACCGGCGAGCCCAGGACCTTCACGGCGAACTTCCTCTGGATGTGCCAGGGCTATTATCGCCATTCCGAAGGCTACACGCCGGAATGGAAGGGCATGGACCGTTTCAAGGGCCGCATCGTCCATCCCCAGACCTGGCCCGACGATATCGACCTCACGAACAAGAAGGTCGTCGTGATCGGCTCGGGCGCGACCGCGGCAACACTGGTGCCGAACATCACCGACAAGTGCGCCCATGTCACCATGCTGCAGCGCTCGCCGACCTATTTCCGCCTCGGCCGCAACGCCATCGAGATCGCGGAAGAGCTGCGCCGGTTGCAGGTCGATGAAGCCTGGATCCACGAGATCGTGCGGCGCAAGATCCTGTTCGAGCAGGATGCGTTCACCAAGCTCTGCGTGTCCAAGCCCGAGCAGGTGAAGAAGGAGCTGATCGGCCAGATCAGCGCCGTGCTCGGTCCCGACTACGACGTCGAGACCCATTTCACGCCAAAATACCGGCCGTGGCGGCAGCGCATCGCCTTCGTTCCGGATGCCGATTTGTTCAAGGGCATCGCCAGCGGCAAGGCCTCCGTCGTCACCGACGAGATCGAATGCTTCGTCGAGAATGGCATCCAGCTCAAGTCCGGCAAGCTGCTTGAGGCCGATGTCGTCGTCACAGCGACCGGCTTCAATCTTGCCGCGCTCGGCGATATCGCCTTCGAGATCGACGGCAAGCCGCTGGCCTTCGGCGACACCGTCACCTATCGCGGCATGATGTTCACGGGCGTGCCGAACATGGTCTGGGTGTTCGGCTATTTCCGCGCCAGCTGGACGCTGCGCGTCGATCTCGTCGCCGATTTCGTTTGCCGGCTGCTCGGGCACATGAAGGCGAAGGGTGCAAAGAAGGTCGAGGTCAAGCTGCGACCTGAAGACCACAATATGCCGATCCTGCCCTGGATCGATCCGGAAAACTTCAACCCCGGCTACATGATGCGCAACATGAACCTGCTGCCCAAGCGCGGCGACAAGCCGGAATGGCAGCACAGCCAGGATTACTGGACCGAGAAGGACGAGATTCCGAAGACGGACCTGGACGACAAGGCGTTTGTGTATGGGTGATGAGCTCGTCTGGTTGAGGGCTCGTGTGTGAGGGGCGGCGGCGCCCGCCACACACTCCACCGTCGTCCCGGAGCGCGAAGCGAGCCCGGGACCCATACTCCCAGCCGGTGGTTGTTGAGAGAGCTGGTCACTCCGAGTCTTCGCCAAACTACTCCCTGGGGTTATGGGTCCCGGATCGGCGCGCGCTTGAGGCGCGCTTGTCCGGGACGACGACCGTTCGTTGGGTGAATGGGCCTACCAACTCACCTGGAGAGCCGCTAGGAATTCCGCCGCGTCGCATTCGCGGCGATCGCGGCCGCGGCGGTCCGGTTCTCGACGCCGAGCTTGGCGTAGATCTGCTCCAGGTGCTTGTCGACGGTGCGCGGGCTGAGGCCCAGAATTTGCGCGATGTCGCGGTTGGTCTTGCCCTTGCTGAGCCAGGCCAGCACCTCGCCTTCGCGCGTGGTGAGGCCGAGCTCGCTGGTGAATTCGGGCGGCAGCGCGGTGCCGGCTTCCTTGGACAGCCGCAGCAGGAATTCGTTCGGCGCGGTCTCGCCCATGTAATAGAAGCGGAGCTGCGGATTATCGGGCAGCGACGCGGCCTGGGATTTCGAGCCGCTCTTGGCCTTCGCCTGCTCGAGCCATTGCAGCAGCGCCGGCGGCAGCACGAAGTCGTCGGCCTGCGCGCCGTGATGATCGGATAGCAGCTTCTGCGCCTGCGGCGTCGCCCACAGCACGCTGCCCTGGCGATTGACCGCGAACAGGAAACGGCCGGAGACGTCGAGCGCGGCGCGCGCGCTCTGGGTCAGCCGGGCATTGCCGAGATGGACCCGGATGCGCGCGAGCATCTCCTCGATCACGATCGGCTTGGTCACGTAGTCGACGCCGCCGGCCTCCAATCCACGCACGATGTGCTCGGTTTCGGCCAGACCCGTCATGAAGATGACTGGGACATTGGCGAGACCCGCATCGCGCTTGAGCCGGCGGCAGGTCTCGAAGCCGTCGATGCCGGGCATCACGGCATCGAGCAGGATGATGTCGGGCGTGATCTGGTCGATGATGCGCATCGCCGCGGCGCCGTCGAGCGCCACCATCACCGTCATGCCGGCGCCGTCGAGCGCGTCGGTGAGCAGCCGGAGCGTCTCCGGGGAATCGTCGACGACGAGCGCGACGTCGCGCTTCTTCGATTCAATGCTCATAAGCATGCAACGTCTTCAATGTGTCCATGTACTGGTCGAGATCGAAGCGATCGACCAGCGACCGCATCTGCGCGACGAAGTCGGCATGCTCGGGGTGCTCGCTGCCGATCTCGTCCAGCTTCAGCTGGATGCCCTTGACGTAGCCGATCTGGCCGAGCCCGATCAGCGCCTCGATGTGCCGCAGCGGCGGCTTCGATCCGGTCTCCGGATGCCAGAACGGCACCGCGATCTCATGCGAGCCGTATTGCCATTCGATCTTGAGAAGCTGGCGAATCGTCGCCAGCAGCCGCGGGATGTCGATCGGCTTCATCAGGTAGCCGTCGTGGAAGGGCTGCGCCAGCGGCGTGCCATGAGCCTCGAGCGCGCTTGCCGACACCATCAGGATGCGGGCCTGATGATGGCCGCTGGCGCGCAAGGCCTCGGCGACCGCCCAGCCGTCCATGGCAGGCATCGAGATGTCGAGCAGGAACAGATCGGGCCGGCAATGCTGCGCCAATGCGAGGCAGCCGGCGCCGTCGGGTGCGCTGAGCAGGATGAAGCCGAGCGGCGTCAGCACCTCGCGCAGGAGGTCGCGATGCACGGGATCGTCGTCGGTGACGAGGATGGTCTTGCGCGGGCCGTGATAGCCTGAGACCGGCGCCTCCACCGGCGCGATCCGCTGGGGATTGGCGACCTCCGAGAGCAGGATCTTGACCCTGAAGGTCGAGCCGGTGCCGACCGTGCTCGTGACCTTGATGTCCCCGCCCATCACGCCGGCGAGCAGGCGGCTGATGGTGAGCCCGAGGCCGGTGCCGGTCTGCGGCTGCGACGCGCCGAGCGCACCCCGCTCGAATGGTGCGAAGATACGTTCGAGGTCGCCGCCCTGGATGCCCGGGCCGGTGTCGATCACCTCGAACTCGGCGACCGGGCTGCGGTAGTGCACCACGAACTGCACGCTGCCGGACTGGGTGAACTTGATGGCGTTCGAGAGCAGGTTGATCAGCACCTGACGCAGCCGCTTCTCGTCGGCATAGACCACCCGCGGCAGCGTCGGCGGCCGCCTGAACACGAAGTCGATGCCCTTGGCGGCGGCCTGGAGGCGGAACATGCCGACGAGCTGGTCGAGGAACTCGCTCAAGCGCACCTCGTCGCGCGACAGGTACAGCCGCCCCGCCTCGATCTTGGAGATGTCCAGGATGCCGTCGATCAGGCCGGAGAGATGGTCGGCGCTGCGGCGGACGACGCGGACCTGGTCGCGCGGCTTGGCGCCGAGAGTCGTATCCTGCTCGAGCAGTTGCGCATAGCCGCTGATCGCATTGAGCGGCGAGCGCAGCTCGTGGCTCAGCCCGACCACATAGCGGCTCTTGGCGAGGTTGGCGGATTCGGCGACCTCCTTGGCACGCTGGAGCTCGGCATCGGTGCGCTTGTGCGCGTCGATCTCCTGGATCAGCAGCGCGGTCTGCCGCCGCGTCTCGGCCTCGGCGGCGCGGCGGCTCTGCTGCGCCAGCACGAACAGCCACGCCACCACGCCGATGATGATGCTGAGCGAGAAGAACACCTTCCAGAGCACGTCGGACACGAGCTCGTTGTCGCCGTGCACGTTCGCCGACGTCTGTAGATAGATGAGTCCCAGCACCAGGGCGATCAGCCCGGCGGAGACCACGAACACGCCTATATAGTGGCCCACTTGCGAGTTGATCCGGGCGTAGATCGGCTGCGGCATCAGCCGGCCCAGCGTTTCCGACACCTGCGCCTGGAATCTCGCATGCGGCTTGCAGAGATCGTGGCAGCGCGCGTCCAGCGAACAGCACAGCGAGCAGATCGGGCCGGCGTAAGCGGGGCAGGAGGCCATGTCCTCCGGCTCGAACGAGTGCTCGCAGATGCAGCACTGGATCGCCTCGATGTTCTGCCAGCTCCGCTTCGGCTTGCGCGCGATGTAGTACTTGCCGCCCGTGGCCCAGGCGATCAACGGCGCCGTGAGGAAGGCCGCGGCGAGCGCGATGAAGGCCGACAGCGCCTTCGCGGTCGGCCCGAACAGGCCGTAGAAGGCGCTGATCGAGACGATGGTCGCGATCGTCATCGCTCCCACGCCGACCGGATTGACGTCGTAGAGATGCGCGCGCTTGAACTCGATCTGCTGCGGCCGCAGTCCGAGCGGCTTGTTGATGACGAGGTCGGCGACCAGCGCGCCGACCCAGGCGATCGCGACGTTGGAATAGAGCGCCAGCGTCTGCTCCAGGGCCTTGTAGACGCCGATCTCCATCAGCAGCAGGGCCACGACGACGTTGAAGACCAACCAGACCACGCGCCCGGGATGGCTGTGGGTCAAGCGCGAGAAGAAATTCGACCAGGCGATCGAGCCGGCATAGGCGTTGGTAACGTTGATCTTGACCTGCGACAGGATCACGAAGGTGCCGGTCAAGGCCAAAGCGAGGTCGGGCTGCGACAGCACATAGCGGAATGCTTCGAGATACATGTGCGCCGGCTCGGCGGCTTCTTCGGGCGGCACGCCGTGGCTGAGTGCGAAGAAGGCGAGGAACGAGCCCGCCAGCAGCTTCAGCGCGCCCAGCACGATCCAGCCCGGCCCCGCGCTCATCAGCGCCATCCACCAGGAGGCCCTGGAGGCGCGGCGGTCGCGCGGCAGGAACCGCAGGAAGTCGACCTGCTCGCCGATCTGCGCCACCAGCGAGAACACGACCGAGGCCGCAACGCCGAACAGCAGGAGATCGAAATGCCCGTTGAGGTCGCCGTGCTCGCCGGAGAACTTGTGCCACTCCGCAAAGGAGCGCGGGTTGTGCCAGGCGATCGCGGCAAACGGAATGATGTGAAGGATCACCCACAGCGGCTGCGTCCACAATTGGAAGCGGCTGATCAGCGTGATGCCGTAGGCCACCAGCGGGATGATGACGACGGCGCTGATGAGATAGCCCACCGGCCGCGGAATCCCGAAGCACATCTCGAGTGCTGAGGCGAGGATCACGGCCTCGATCGCGAAGAAGATGAAGGTGAAGGAGGCGTAGATCAGCGAGGTGACGGTCGAGCCGATGTAACCGAAGCCGGCCCCCCGCGTCAGCAGGTCGATGTCGATGCCGCATTTGGCGGCATAATACGCAATAGGCACCCCGCAGCCGAAGATGATGATGGAAACCACGACGATGGCGGCAGTCGCGTTGGTGACGCCATAGTTCAGCGTGATGGTCCCGCCGATCGCCTCCATCGCCAGGAACGAGATCGCGCCCAGTGCCGTGTTGGCGACGCGGGCGGCGGACCAGCGCCGCGCGCTCTTGGCGGTGAAGCGCAGGGCGTAATCTTCCAGCGTCTGGTTGGCGACCCATTGATTGTACTGGCGCCTGACGCGGTCTATTCGCTGCCGCCCTGCCACTTAACCCCACTCCCGATACGGACCCGGACCCCTCGCAAATTCCGTACCACAAGCCTACGTCGGCATTTTGCGGTGCAGTATACGCGATCTTGCGTATGCGTGGGCTGCATAAATTCGAGCCATCCTCACGGGCACCAATCGCGTGTTCTCGAACAAAAGTGGGGTGCTCATGTCAGACGAAGCAAACAAGGGCCTGTTGTCGCCGCTGCGGCGCAAATTATTGATGGGAATGGCCGCGGTCCCGGCCATCACCATGCTGCCGCGCGGGTCATTTGCGCAGGCGCCGGCGACCTCGGCGGTCAACACCACGGGTCTGGCCGTCACCGACACCGAGGTCACGGTCGGCATCCTGCATTCGGCGACCGGCACCATGGCGATCTCCGAGACCGGCTCGATCCAGGCCGAAAAGCTTGCGATCGAGCAGATCAACGCGGCCGGCGGCGTGCTCGGCCGCAAGATCAAGTTCATCCAGGAGGACGGCGCATCGGACTGGCCGACCTTCGCCGAGAAGGCGAAGAAGCTCCTCGTCAACGACAAGGTCGCGGCGATCATGGGCTGCTGGACCTCGGCCTCGCGCAAGGCGGTGCTGCCGGTCGTCGAGCAATATAACGGCATGCTCTACTACCCGACCTTCTACGAAGGCCTCGAGCAGTCCAAGAACGTCATCTATACCGGCCAGGAAGCGACCCAGCAGATTCTCGCCGGCCTGAACTGGATCGCCAAGGAGAAGGGCGCCAAGTCCTTCTTCTTCATCGGCTCGGATTACATCTGGCCGCGCACCTCCAACAAGATCGCGCGCAAGCACGTCGAGAACGTGCTCAAGGGCAAAGTGGTCGGCGAGGAATATTATGCGCTCGGCTCGACGCAGTTCAATTCGGTCATCAACAAGATCAAGCTGACCAAGCCGGACGTGATCTTCACCGACGTCGTCGGCGGCTCCAACGTCGCCTTCTACAAGCAGCTCAAGGCGGCCGGCATCGATCTCTCCAAGCAGGCACTGCTGACGATCTCGGTGACCGAGGACGAGATCGACGGCATCGGCGGCGAGAACATCGCGGGCGCCTATGCCTGCATGAAGTACTTCCAGTCGCTCGACAATGCGAACAACAAGGCTTTCGTCTTGGCGTTCAAGAAGATGTGGGGCGAGAAGACCGTGATCGGAGACGTCACCCAGGCTGCCTATCTCGGCCCGTGGCTGTGGAAGCTGACGGTCGAAAAGGCCGGCTCTTTCGACGTCGACAAGATCGCCACGGCTTCGACAGGCGTCGAGTTCAAGGGCGCGCCGGAGGGCTATGTGCGCATCCATGAGAACCATCACCTCTGGTCGAAGACCCGGGTGGGGCGCGCCAAGCTCGATGGCCAGTTCGAGCTGATCTACGAGACCGCCGATCTCGTCGAGCCGGATCCGTTCCCGAAGGGTTACCAGTAAGAAGCGTTACCGTTAAGACGCGGCGTCCGCCGCACTTTCTCCTCAACGCAAAACCGCTCCCTGGCGTGGATCGCAAGTCCATGCCTCAAGCCCCCGCGTCGCGAACCTGCTCGCGACGCGGGACCCTTTCCCGACGGAGGACACGGATGTTCGGCGACTATTCGATTGGCGACCTCGGCTCGATCTTCGTCATGCAGGGGTTTGCCGGACTGATCCTGTTCTCCGTCTATGTCCTGATGGCGCTCGGCCTTGCCATCATCTTCGGCCAGATGGGTGTCATCAACATGGCCCATGGCGAGTTCATGATCCTCGGGGCCTACGTCACCTGGATGACCTCCAATCTCTTCCAGGCTAATTTGCCGAGCCTGTTCAGCGGCTACTTCTTCCTCGCGATGATCCTGGCCTTCTTCGCCTCCGGCGCCTTGGGGATGCTGGTGGAATGGGTGCTGATCCGGCACCTCTACAAGCGCCCGCTCGACACGTTGCTCGCCACCTGGGGCCTCAGCCTGATGCTGCAGCAGGCATATCGCTCGGTGTTCGGTGCGCGCGAGGTTGGCGTCGAGCTGCCGCAATGGATGCTGGGCTCGCTGCGCGTCACCGACAGCATCGAGGTGCCGATCAACGGCGTCTTCGTGATGTGCCTCACCGTGCTGATCACCATTGCGGTCGCCTACGTTCTCTACATGTCGCGCTGGGGCCGTCAGGTCCGCGCGGTCGTGCAGAACCGCATCATGGCCGGCGCGGTCGGCATCAACACCGAGAAGGTCGACCGCTACACCTTCGGCCTCGGCTGCGGCATCGCCGGTGTCGCCGGCAGCGCCTTCACCATGATCGGCTCGACCGGGCCGACGTCGGGGCAGCTCTACATCGTCGACACCTTCCTCGTCGTCGTGTTCGGCGGCGCCGCCAGCCTGCTCGGCACCATCGCCTCGGCCTTCTCGATCTCGCAGACGCAATCGACGCTCGAGTTCTTCATGTCGGGCTCGATGGCCAAGGTGCTCACACTGCTCGCCGTCGTCGGCATCCTGATGCTGCGGCCGCAGGGTCTGTTCGCCCTCAAGGTCCGCAAATAACGAGAAGCAGGCAAGTCATGATCATCAACTCACGCTTCTTCAATCGATCCGAACTGATGGGCTTCATTGCGCTCGCCGCCGTGCTGTTCGTGATCCTGCCGCTGACGCTGGATGTCTTCCGCCTCAACCTGGTCGCGAAATATCTGACCTACGCCTTCGTCGCGATCGGCCTCGTGCTGTGCTGGGGCTATGGCGGCATCTTGAGCCTGGGGCAGGGCGTGTTCTTCGGCCTCGGCGGCTATTGCATGGCGATGTTCCTCAAGCTCGAGGCCTCCAGCGTCGAGAACACCAAGATACAGTCGACGCCCGGCATCCCCGATTTCATGGACTGGAATCAGATCACGGCGCTGCCGTTCTTCTGGCAGCCGTTCCACAGCCTCACCTTCACCATCCTCGCCATCATCCTGGTGCCCGGCCTGTTCGCTCTGATCATCGGCACCGCGATGTTCAAGCGCCGCGTCGGCGGCACCTATTTCGCGATCATCACCCAGGCCGTCGCGGCCATCCTCACCATCCTGATCGTGGGACAGCAGGGCTATACCGGCGGCATCAATGGCATGACGGACCTGCGCACGCTGAAGGGTTGGGACATCCGGCCCGATCACGCCAAGATCATCCTGTACTTCGTCGAGGTGGTATTGCTGTTCGCTTGCATCGGCATCGCGCAGTTCATCCGCCTGACCAAGCTCGGCCGCATCCTGGTGGCGATGCGCGAGCAGGAGGACCGCGTCCGCTTCTCCGGCTACAGCGTCGCCAATTTCAAGATCTTTGCCTTCTGCATGGCCGCGGTCTTCGCCGCGATCGGCGGCGCCATGTTCGCGCTCAACGTCGGCTTCATGTCGCCGTCCTTCGTCGGCATCGTGCCGTCGATCGAGATGGTGATCTACACCGCGGTCGGCGGGCGGATGTCGATCTTCGGCGCGGTCTGGGGCGCGATCCTGGTGAACTTCGCCAAGACCAGCCTGTCGGAATCCTTCCCGCAACTCTGGCTGTTCGGCCTCGGCGCGCTGTTCATCGCGGTCGTGCTTGCTTTCCCGAACGGCTTGTCCGGGCTCTGGGCCGATTACGTGCAGCCGCGCATCGACCGGCTGTTCGCCTCGCGCAAGGCGAAGGAGAACTGGACCGACAATTCCGTCGCCGACGGCGCGCCGGCAGAGTGAGGAGGCGATCATGCTCATCGGTCATCAGCCGAAGGACTTCCTGCTCGCGGTCTCCGGCCTCACCGTCTCGTTCGACGGGTTCAAGGCGGTCAACGATCTCTCGTTCTATGTCGAGGAGAACGAGATCCGCGTCATCATCGGCCCCAACGGCGCCGGCAAGACCACGGTGCTCGATCTGATCTGCGGCAAGACCAAGGCGACCTCGGGCTCGATCCAGTTTCGTGGCAAGGAGCTCACGAAGATGAAGGAGAACGAGATCGTGCAGACCGGCGTCGGGCGCAAGTTCCAGACGCCGTCGGTGTTCGAGGATCTCACCGTGTTCGAGAACCTCGAGATCTCGTTTCCGCGCGGCCGCACCGTGTTCGGCTCTCTGACCTTCCAGCGCGACCAGCTGGTGAAGGAGCGGGTCGAGGAGGTCGCGGAGATGATCTTCCTCAAGGACAAGCTCAACACCTATGCCGACGAGCTCAGCCACGGCCAGAAGCAGTGGCTCGAGATCGGCATGCTGCTGATCCAGGATCCCGACCTCTTGATGCTCGACGAGCCCGTCGCCGGCATGAGCGTGTCCGAGCGCGCCAAGACCGCCGAATTGCTCAACCGCATCATCAAGAACCGTTCGGTGCTGGTAATCGAGCACGACATGAAGTTCGTCGAGGACATCGCGCACAAGGTCACCGTGCTGCACCAGGGCCAGATCCTCTCGGAGGGGACGATGGAGAAGGTGAAGAACGATCCCAAGGTCATCGAAGTGTACCTCGGTCACTAGCGCATGATCCCGGAAAGTGGCGTCCGGTTTCCGGACAAGATCATGCGCAAGAAGCAAGGAGCACGCTGATGCTGGCTATTTCCGATCTCCACGTCGCCTACGGCCAGAGCGAGGTGCTGCACGGGCTCAACGTCAAGGTCGCGGCGAACGAGATCGTCGCGATCATGGGCCGCAACGGCATGGGCAAGACTACGCTGATGAAGTCGCTGATGGGCATCCTGCCGGCTAAAAGCGGCTCGGTGAACATGGATGGCGCCGAGCTCGGCAACCTCAAGAGCTTTGAGCGCGTCGCCAAGGGTCTCGCCTATGTGCCGCAGGGCCGCATGATCTTCTCCACCATGACGGTGAAGGAGACCATCGAGACCGGGCTCGTCGTCTCCGGCGGCTCCGAGGTGCCTGACGACATCTACGAACTGTTCCCGGTGCTGCTGGAGATGAAGGGCCGCCGTGGCGGCAATCTCTCCGGCGGGCAACAGCAACAATTGGCGATCGCGCGCGCGCTCGCCACCAAGCCGAAGGTGCTGCTGCTGGACGAGCCGACCGAAGGCATCCAGCCCTCGATCATCAAGGAGATGGCGCGCACGTTGAAGCGCATCCGCGACGAGAAGGGGCTCTCGATCGTCGTTTCCGAGCAGGTCTTGAGCTTCGCGCTCGACATCGCCGACCGCGTGCTGGTGATCGAGAACGGCGAGATCGTGCGCGATGATCCGCGCGATGCCGTCGATGCCGCGCAGGTCTCGAAATATCTGTCCGTCTAACCAACCGTGTAAAAGGGGAGCATCTCGATGCCAGAGACACTGATCAAGGTCGATCTCACCAAGTCGGCCTATGAAAACGACATGGTGCACAACCGCTGGCACCCCGACATCCCGATCGTGGCCTGGGTCAATCCCGGCGACGATTTCATCATCGAGACCTATGACTGGACCGGCGGCTTCATCAAGAACAACGATTCCGCCGACGACGTGCGCGACATCGACCTGTCGATCGTGCACTTCCTCTCCGGCCCGATCGGCGTCAAGGGCGCCGAGCCCGGCGACCTTCTCGTCGTCGACCTGCTCGACGTCGGTCCGCTCAAGGAGAGCCTGTGGGGCTTCAACGGCTTCTTCTCCAAGCAGAACGGCGGCGGCTTCCTCACCGACCATTTCCCGCTGGCGCAGAAGTCGATCTGGGACATCAAGGGTCTCTACACCTCATCGCGTCACGTGCCCGGCGTCAACTTTGCCGGTCTGATCCATCCTGGCCTGATCGGCTGTCTGCCCGATCCGAAGATGCTGGACACCTGGAATAAGCGCGAGGCCGAGCTGATCTCGACCAACCCGACCCGCGTGCCCGGCCTTGCCAATCCGCCGTTCGCGCCGACCGCCCATGGCGGCCGCGCCAAGGGCGATGTGAAAGCCAAGATCGGCGCCGAGGGTGCGCGCACCGTGCCGCCGCGCGAGCATGGCGGCAATTGCGACATCAAGGATCTCTCGCGCGGCTCGAAGATCTACTTCCCGGTCTACGTCCCCGGCGCGGGCCTTTCGATGGGCGACCTGCACTTCAGCCAGGGCGACGGCGAGATCACCTTCTGCGGTGCGATCGAGATGGCCGGCTGGCTCCACCTGAAGGTGGAAGTGATCAAAGACGGCATGTCGAAATACGGCATCAAGAATCCGATCTTCAAGCCGTCGCCGATCACGCCGAACTACAAGGACTATCTGATCTTCGAGGGCATCTCGGTGGACGAGGCCGGCAAGCAGCACTATCTCGACGTCCACATCGCCTATCGCCAGGCCTGCCTCAACGCTATCGAATATCTGAAGAAGTTCGGCTATTCCGGCGCCCAGGCGTATTCGATCCTCGGCACCGCGCCGTGTCAGGGCCACATTTCTGGCGTGGTCGACGTACCCAACGCCTGCGCCACGCTGTGGCTGCCGACCGAGATCTTCGACTTCGACGTGATGCCGTCGGCGGCCGGACCCATCAAGCACATCACCGGCGACATCCAGATGCCGATCTCGCCGGACAAATGACGCCGCGCTCCCTCTCCCCGTTCTCACGGGGAGAGGGCCGGGGTGAGGGGCTGTCTCCACACGCACGGTGGCAGCGAGTTGTGTGAACAGGCAAGAGCGTAGGTGATGCGATGCCGGTCTACGAATATCTCTGTGACGATTGCGGTCCCTTCAAGGACCTGCGCCCGATGGCGGAATGCGACGATCCGCAGAGCTGCCCACACTGCGAGACGATGGCGCCCCGCGTCATCCTGACGGCGCCGAACTTCTTCTGCATGCCGGCGGAGAAGCGCAAGGCGCACGCCGTCAACGAACGCAGCACGCACGCGCCGCAGACGCTGGCGCAATATAAGGCCTCGCACGGCCCGGGCTGCGGCTGCTGCTCCTCGGGCAAGACCGTGAAGGACAAGAGCGCGGCGGACAGGACAAAGCCGGCGCGGCTGATGACCAAGACCAGGAGCGGCGCCAAGGGCTTTCCGACCGCACGCCCTTGGATGATCAGCCACTAACCCACGCCAGCATCAGACAACAGGAGCGCTCCACATGCTTCACGGTGACATCTCCAGCAGCAACGACACGGTCGGCGTCGCGGTGGTCAATTACAAGATGCCCCGCCTGCACACCAAGGCCGAGGTGCTCGACAACGCCCGTAAGATCGCCGACATGATCGTCGGCATGAAGGTCGGGCTGCCCGGCATGGATCTCGTGATCTTCCCGGAATATTCCACGCAAGGCATCATGTACGATGCCAAGGAGATGTACGAGACGGCCTCGATGGTGCCGGGCGAGGAGACCGCGATCTTCGCGGAAGCCTGCCGCAAGGCCAAAGTGTGGGGCGTTTTCTCACTCACCGGCGAGCGTCACGAGCAGCATCCGCACAAGGCGCCCTACAACACCCTGATCCTGATGAACGACAAGGGCGAGATCGTGCAGAAGTATCGCAAGATCATGCCCTGGGTGCCGATCGAAGGCTGGTACCCCGGCAATTGCACCTATGTCTCCGAGGGGCCCAAGGGTCTGAAGGTCAGCCTGATCATCTGCGATGACGGCAATTATCCGGAGATCTGGCGCGACTGCGCCATGAAGGGCGCGGAGCTGATCGTGCGCTGCCAGGGCTACATGTATCCGGCCAAGGAGCAGCAGGTCATGATCTCAAAGGCCATGGCCTGGGCCAACAACGTCTATGTCGCGGTCGCCAATGCCGCCGGCTTCGACGGCGTCTATTCCTATTTCGGCCACTCCGCGATCATCGGTTTCGACGGCCGCACGCTCGGCGAATGCGGCGAGGAGGATTACGGCATCCAGTACGCGCAGCTGTCGAAGCATCTGATCCGCGACGCGCGCCGCAACGGCCAGTCGCAGAACCATCTCTACAAGCTGGTTCACCGCGGCTACACCGGCATGATCAATTCCGGCGACAGCCCGCGCGGCGTCGCCGCGTGCCCGTATGATTTCTACAAGAACTGGATCAGGGATCCCGAAGGCACGCGCGACATGGTCGAGGCAATGACCCGCTCGACGCCCGGCACCGAGGAATGCCCGATCGACGGCATTCCGAACGGGGCGGCGGCCGGCAATTACTGAGCCGTCGCCGATTCCGCCTTACCCTCCCCTGGAGGGGGAGGGTTGATCGCGCGTAGCGCGAGCGGGGTG
>NZ_JADYVS010000198.1:0-424 GCF_020194055.1 Bradyrhizobium sp. NBAIM03
CTCTCGGGCGGCATGAACCAGCGCGTGATGATCGCGATGGCGATTGCCTGCGCGCCGAAGCTGCTGATCGCCGACGAGCCCACCACGGCGCTGGACGTGACCATCCAGGCCCAGATCATGGCCCTGCTGCTGAAGCTGCAGCGCGAGCAGGGCATGGGCCTGGTGATGATCACGCACGACCTGGCCGTGGTGGCGGAGATGGCCCAGCGGGTCGCCGTGATGTACGCCGGCCAGGTCGTCGAGACCGGCCCGGTGCCCGGCCTGTTCGACGCCCCGCGCCACCCGTACACGAACGCGCTGCTGGCCGCGATCCCCGAGCACAACCGCGGCGCCGCGCGCCTGTCCGCCCTGCCGGGCATCGTGCCCGGCGCGCTGGACCGGCCCGCGGGCTGCCTGCTCAGCCCCCGCTGCCCGCGCGTGCAGC
>NZ_JADYVS010000199.1:0-423 GCF_020194055.1 Bradyrhizobium sp. NBAIM03
ATCCAAATTACTGCGCTGATGTGTGAATGGTACGCAGATTGGCTATAGTTGAGAGGCAAGGCTTTGATTCAATACATCAAAAATTCTGAACATGGCGCTATCGCTGGAATCTCTGGAAGTGCTGGATGCGATTGAACGCAAGGGCAGCTTTGCCGCCGCGGCGCACGAACTGGGCAAAGTGCCCTCGGCGCTCACTTATGTGGTGCGCAAGCTGGAAGACGATCTCGATGTGCTGCTGTTTGACCGACGCCGCCACCGTGCCGAACTCACGCCCGCCGGCCGCGCGCTGCTCGACGAAGGTCGCCACCTGCTGCAGGCCGCCGACGACCTCGCCCGCCGCGTCAAACGCCTCGCCACCGGTTGGGAAGCCACGTTGACCATCGTAGTCGACGATCTCGTGCACTTTCGCGCACTCATGCCCGT
>NZ_JADYVS010000200.1:0-423 GCF_020194055.1 Bradyrhizobium sp. NBAIM03
AGTTTGGAAAGAATCGCGCCATGGCTTCACCGAGGTGCTCGGCCATCGCCGTTGGCAGTCCATCAGGCGAAGGCGAGTCGGACTCGGACAAGGCGGCCGGATCGAAAGCGGGGGCGGGCGAAGGATTTGGCCGTGCCACAGACTCCGCGAGAGCGAACGGCGCTGGTGCTGCAGACACGAGTGTGGCGACAGCCGGTGCAATGGCCTGTGCCGGCACCAGATTTGTCTGCACCGCTTGCCTAGCCAGGAACGCGGTGTAGCCGAGTTCTGCCATGTGCCGCAGCGCGTGCGCGCGTTGTTTGGAATCCAGGATGCCGGCCAGATAGGGGAAGAGAGTCGGCGCGGTGACGGGCGTCAGCGTGACCTTGATCGAGAGCTTGTCCATGGTGGAATGGCGCCCCCGATTACTTCTGCTTCACCGGG
>NZ_JADYVS010000201.1:0-422 GCF_020194055.1 Bradyrhizobium sp. NBAIM03
CGCGCACGCAGCCACGCCAGCGAGCAGGGGCTGCGCTACGCGGGCGGGCTGACACCGGCCGAAGCCTGGGCGCTGGTCAGCCGTGGCGACGCCGTACTCGTGGACGTGCGTACAGCGGAAGAACGGAAGTTCGTGGGTCGTGTGCCGGATACCCCTCACGCGGCGTGGCAGACCGGGCCCGCCATGATCAAGAACCCACGCTTCCTGCGGGAGCTGGAGAAAGCCGCGCCCAAGAGCGCCGTGGTGCTGCTGCTGTGCCGCAGTGGCAAACGCTCTGCTGCCGCAGCGGAAGCCGCCGCCGCTGCCGGATTCCAGAACGTGTTCAACGTGCTGGAAGGCTTCGAGGGCGACCTGGACGAACAGCAGCAACGCGGCGAAGCCGGCGGCTGGCGCCGCTGGGGCCTGCCCTGGCAGCAGGACTG
>NZ_JADYVS010000202.1:0-421 GCF_020194055.1 Bradyrhizobium sp. NBAIM03
GCTCGGCCTGCTGCTGGGCGGATTTTCGGTAGCGTTTGCGCGGCTCCGGCTGTTTCTGGCGCGCGAACATCGCATACGGGCCGTCCTCGGTTTCATAGACTGTCAGCAGCGTCCAGCCCTCACCCTCCGGTGGCGTTGGCGTCCACTCAGCGCACCCATTACCAGCATCAACAATGCGCTCATAAGCATCGCAGTCGATGTCGCCATCCATGGCGCGAAAATAGGTTTCCAGGCCGAACGCGCCGAGCAGTTCATCGAAACGCACATTTTCATCGCACACCGGCAATGCGGGATGGTCCAGCCAGCCTTGCGCATCGCGCACGATCTCACGAGGTGCCAACAGGGCTTTTGCCAATCCTTCTAAATTGGCGCCGCTCGGCTCGGCCACTGTCGCGGCAGGAGCGCGGGACAGCATGTGCAT
>NZ_JADYVS010000203.1:0-420 GCF_020194055.1 Bradyrhizobium sp. NBAIM03
GTTGTAGGTTGTGGAATAGGCGCTGCACAGGGCGTAGATCTCTTCCAGCGCGATATGTTTAAAGGTCCCCGGCGTTCCGGCGAGGATCACCGGCGATCGCATTTCACTGCACACTTCGAGGATCGCTTGGATCGTCTCGGCGTTATGAATGTTAAAAGCAGGCACCGCGTAGCCATTGGCCTGGGCGTCCTGTAACAGATATTTAGTGGAGATAATGCTCATAATGCGATCCTCTTATGCCTGCCACGGATGAATGATTACGCCTTGCACCACGCGGTTAACGGTGCCACTGGCTGATGGGGTATCCGGCGTATTGCCCATGTGCAGCGACTGCATCAGTGCAAACGTCTGGGCGTACATCAGGAAGCAAAATGCCTGCTCAACGTCGATAAAGTGACGTGACGGTGGCAGGATGATATG
>NZ_JADYVS010000204.1:0-420 GCF_020194055.1 Bradyrhizobium sp. NBAIM03
GAGCGCGCGGCCTACATCGGCCGCATCCGCAATTTGTCGCGCCTGGTCGCGCAGGCTTACTACGATTCGCGCGAGCGCCTGGGCTTCCCGATGTGCGGCACGGCCGCTGCCGCTGTCAAGACCACGGAGGCCGCATGACGGCCAACCGAGCACGGCGTGGCCTGGCGCTGCTGACGGCAGCGTCCATCGCCGCGCTGACGCTACCGGCGAGCGTTGCCCAAGCGGCGCGGCATCGCACGTCCAAGCCGGCATCGGCGGAGAAGGTTTTTGTCGTGCCCAACACTTTGACGCAGCTTTGCGTGGCCGATTCCAAGCCGCTCCAGCAAGCGCTGAGCGCGGCCTGGACGCCGCCGCCGCCGTCGCTCGATCAATGGACGAGCCTGGTGCGCACGATGGCCTGCGACCTGTCCGGCGCACGGG
>NZ_JADYVS010000205.1:0-420 GCF_020194055.1 Bradyrhizobium sp. NBAIM03
CATCAACATCCTGCACGCAACCATGCTCGCCATGCAGCGCGCGGTGCATGGCGTGGCCGCACTGGGCACGCTGCCCGATCTCGTGCAGGTGGACGGCAATCGTTGCCCGCAGGTGGCGTTTGCGGTGGAGGCCGTCGTCAAGGGCGATGCGCTGGTGCCGGCCATTTCAGCGGCGTCCATCCTGGCGAAGGTCACGCGCGATCGGCAGTTGGCCGCGCTGCATGTCGAGTTTCCGCTCTACGGTTTTGACGTCCATGCCGGCTATGGCACACCGCAGCATCTGGCCGCCATCGACCTGCATGGCGTGACGCCGCATCATCGCCGCTCGTTCGCGCCCGTGCGCCGTGCACTGGATGGGATGAGTGCGATCAGCATCGAAACCACCGCTGCAGTCAGCGCCTGGGACGACTGACCTTTTTC
>NZ_JADYVS010000206.1:0-418 GCF_020194055.1 Bradyrhizobium sp. NBAIM03
CCAATCTCAGTCTTGACCTGATCGGGCAGGCGCGGCTGCTCTACACGCACGCGGGGCGGATCGAAGGCGCGCTCACCGGCACACCGCACACGGAAGACGACTACGCCTATTGGCGGGCCGAGCCTGCGTTCCGCAACTACACGCTGCTCGAACTGCCCCATGCCGGGCCATTAGTCGCGACATCGGCAGCCGCGCGCGACTACGCCGTCACCATCGTTCGCCACTTTCTGTACGCCGCGTTGATGGTGCCCCTGTGGGAAGCGTTGACGCGTTCGACCGACCCCGAGCTGGCCGCCATTGCCGCCAGATCGGTGAAGGAGATGCGTTACCACCTCGCCCATACGCGCGACTGGCTCGTGCGCTTCGGTGATGGCACGGACGAGTCGCATGCGCGTTCCCAGGCCGCGCTCGATTGGCT
>NZ_JADYVS010000207.1:0-418 GCF_020194055.1 Bradyrhizobium sp. NBAIM03
GGCTGAGCGCGTTCCGCGCCGCGCACCCGCGGCTGCGCCTGCACCTGCGCCTGTCCGACGAGGTCGCCGACGTGTTCCTCGAACCGGTCGACGTGGCCATCCGCATCGGCCACTTCGATGACGCCAACTACGTAGCCCTTCCCCTGCTGGAAGGCAACCGGCGCGTGCTGGCCGCCTCGCCCGGCTACCTGCAGCGGCGTGGCCCGCCCACGCGCCTGGAGGATCTGCGCGAGCACGACTGCCTGGTCTATCAACTCAATGGCCGCGCCTACGATCGCTGGTCGTTCGAGGTGGACGGGCGCCGCAGCGTGGTTCCGGTACGCGGCCCGCTGGTCTGCGACGACGCCGACGTGGTGCGGCGCTGGGCCGTGGCCGGCGAAGGCATCACCTACAAGTCCTGGCTGGACCTGCGCGAGGA